>NZ_JTLA01000071.1:0-84107 GCF_000799055.1 Ensifer sp. ZNC0028 | reverse complement strand
GCGCTTGCGGGCTCGGAGCCGCTGCTCAAGCTCATTCGCGGCGGCGAAATCGAGTTTGCGGCCGAAGTGCCGGAAACCGAGCTGCCGTTGCTGGCGGTCGGCCAGACGGTGAAGGTCAAGCTTTCGGGGCGCAACGACTGGATCGAGGGGCACGTGCGGGTGATCAACCCGAAGATCGACCGCGAGACCCGGCTCGGCACCGCGCAGGTCACGCTGTCGACCGAGCGCCCGCCTTTCGCGGGCACGTTCGGCCGGGCGGAGATCGTCGTGGCTGAACGCAAGGCGATCATGGTCGACGATTCCGCTCTGCTGTTCGGTGCGCCGGATGGCGCCGTCTCGGTCTTCGTCGTCGATCGCGGCCAGGTCGTGCGCAAACCGGTCAAGGCGGGTATGCGCCAGGGTGGCAAGGTGGAGATCACCTCGGGCCTTTCGACCGGCGAACGGGTCGTCCTTAAATCCGGGGCGTCGCTGCGCGAAGGCGAAGCGGTCGCAACGAAAGACGTCCAGCCGACGCAGACGGGCGACCAGCGATGACGAGCAACATTTCTGCCTGGGCGATCCGAAAGCCCGTTCCGACGATCGTTCTCTTCGTCGTGCTGACGCTGATCGGGATCGCCTCGTTTCTGCGGCTGCCGGTCAACGCCAATCCGAGCGTATCCTTCCCGATCGTGACGGTGACAATCACGCAGCCGAGCGCGCAGCCCGGTGAAATGGAAACGCAGGTGACGCGCCGCGTCGAAGGGGTCGCCTCCGGCCTCGTCGGGGTCAGTCACATCCGCTCGACCATTACCGACGGCGTCTCCACGACCACGGTCGAATTCAAGATCGGCACCGATCCGGACCGGGCGGCAAACGACGTGCGCGAGGCCGTGGCGCAGATCCGCGCCGACCTGCCGCAATCCATTCAGGAACCGATCGTCTCGCGTCTCGACGTCGATGGCAGCGCCATCGTCTATTACGCCGTGCGGGCGCCGCACATGTCGGAAGTGGAGCTGTCCTGGTTCGTCGATGACACGATCACCAGCGAATTGCTGACGCTGCCCGGTGTGCAGAAGGTGCAGCGCCTCGGCGGCGTCAGCCGCGAAGTGCGGGTTTCGCTCAATCCCGAGCGGTTGCTGGCGCTTGGAGTGACGGCCGACCAGGTGAACACGGCACTCCGCGAAATCAACATCAACATCCCGAGCGGCCGCGGAGAAATCGGCGGGCGCGAGCAGTCGATCCGCACCGTCGGCAGTGCCGGCTCGGTGGACGAGCTCCGGCAGCTTTCGATCCCGCTTGCAGGCGGCCGCTGGCTGCAGCTCTCCGACATTGCGACGATCGAGGACACCTCGTCCGAGCCGCGCAGCTTTGCCCATTTCGATGGCGAGCCGATCGTCAGCTTCTCGGTTTCGCGCAGCAAGGGCGCGAGCGACACGGTCGTTGCCGAGCGCGTCATCGAGCGGCTGAAGGAGATCCAGGCGCGCACCCCCGGCGTCGAGATGACCGAACTGATCTCGCTCGTCGAGTATACGCAGGAGAGCTACGATGCGGCCGTCACGGCGCTGATCGAAGGCGCGCTTTTGACCATCGTCGTCGTCTTCGTGTTCCTGCGCAACTGGCGGGCGACGCTGATCTCGGCGCTTGCCATGCCGCTCTCGATCCTGCCGACCTTTGCGGTGATGGACCTGCTCGGCTTCACCCTCAACGGCATCAGCCTTCTCGCCCTGACGCTGGTCATCGGCATTCTCGTCGACGACGCGATCGTCGAGATCGAGAACATCGAGCGGCATGTCGACATGGGCAAGCGGCCGTTCATCGCGGCGATCGACGCGGCCGATGCGATCGGCCTTGCGATCGTCGCAACGACGCTGACGATCGTCGCTGTCTTTGCGCCGGTCAGCTTCATCGGTGGCGCGGTCGGGCAGTATTTCAAGCAGTTCGGCCTGACCGTCGCGATCGCCGTACTGTTCTCCCTGCTGGTCGCACGCCTGCTGACGCCGCTGATGGCGGCCTATCTGCTGCGGCCGAAGCCCGGTCACGGCCATGCCGCCAAGCCGTCGCGCATCGCCGACGCCTATCGCAGCATGCTCGGCTGGACCCTCGATCACCGCAAGACCGCGCTCTCGATGGTCGCTTTGATCTTCGCCGGCTCGATCGCGCTTCTGACCATGCTGCCGACGGGTTTCATGCCGACGAGCGACAGCAACGTCTCGCAGCTCAAGATCACCCTGCCGCCCGGTACGCGGCTCCAGGAAACGGCGCACATTTCCGACGATCTGGTGGCCAAGCTCAAGGAGCGAAAGGAAGTCGAGAACGTCCTGGCGACGACCGACAGTCTCAACGAGGTATCGCTGCGCATCAAGCTCAAGCCGCGCAAGGAGCGTGAACTCGACCGCAAGTCCTTCGAGCTGTCGCTGCGGCCCTTGCTGGCCGAGACGCCCGACATCCAGGCGACGTTCTCTTCGACCGAGGGCGCGAAGGACCTCTCCATCTACCTGACGGGCGACGATCCGGAAACGCTGATGGCGTCGGTGCGGCGTCTGGAAAACGAGATGCGCGCGCTCCCGGGTCTGGTCAGCGTGCGGTCGACCGAGCCGTTGCTTTCGCCAGAGCTTCTGGTCAAGCCGCGCTTCGACGAGGCGGCAAGGCTCGGCGTGTCGGTGACGTCGATCGGCACCGTCGCCCGCATCGCGACGATGGGCGACAGCGAGAGCAATTCCGCGCGCTTCAACCTCGGCAACCGCCAGGTGCCGATCCGGGTGATGCTCGACCGGTCGGCGCGCGGCGATTTCGACACGCTGCGCAATCTGCGGGTGGGCACGAATGCGGGTGCCCTGGTGCCGTTGACTTCGGTCGCCGACGTCTCCTTCGGCGCCGAGGAAAGCAGCGTCGAGCGTCTCGATCGCAAGCGGCTGATCTCCGTCGAAGCCAACCTCAACGGCATGACGCTCGGCACGGCCTTCGAGGCGATTTCGGCCTTGCCGGCCATGAAGGAGCTGCCGGCGGGCGTGTCGCAGGCGAATTACGGCGATGCGGAATACATGTCGGAGATGTTCCGTAACTTCGCCCTGGCGTTGCTTGCCGGCATCCTGATGGTCGTGGCGGTTCTGATCCTGCTCTTCAAGGATTTCTTGCAGCCGGTGACCATCCTCGTGGCTCTGCCGTTGTCGATCGGCGGCGCCGCGATGGCCCTGATCCTGTTCGGCGCGGCACTCGACCTTTCGTCGATGATCGGCATCCTGATGCTGATGGGTATCGTCTGCAAGAACTCGATCCTGCTGGTCGACTATGCGATCGAGTGCCGCAACGAGGGTGCGGACCGGCGTACGGCGCTGCTGACGGCGGGCGTCACCCGCGCGCGGCCGATCATCATGACGACGATCGCCATGGTGGCGGGCATGGTTCCGGCTGTCATCGGCGTCGGCGCCGGTGCGGCCTTCCGCGCGCCGATGGCGGTTGCAGTGATCGGCGGCCTGATCACCTCGACGATGCTGAGCCTCGTCTTCGTGCCTGTGATGTTCACCGTGATGGATGACATCAACACCAAGATGGGCCGCTGGCTGAAGCGCTTCTCCTCGGTGACTGACGAGGACCATGCGGCGGATGCGGCCCGGATCGGCAAGGAGGGCGCATCCGGCGCGGCCGGGTAGCGCACCGCCTAATCGCGGCATAAGCGTTGTCGAAGCGCGCTGCATGGATCTCCGTGCAGCGCGCTTCGCGCATTCGGGCCCAGCGTTGTTTCTGGGTTCTAGTCGAAATAGTTGACGAGGCGCGTGTCGCCCACGGCGTGGACGCGGCAGTCGACATCGAAGATCGCCTGCAGCCGCGCGGGCACGATCATGTCTTGCGGCGGGCCCTCGAAGGCGAGGCGTCCGCCCTGCATAGCGACGATGCGGTCGGAATAGGCGGAGGCGAAATTGATGTCGTGCAGCACGACGACCACCGTCTTGGCGAAATCGTCGGCGAGGCGCCGCAACAGCTTCATCGTCTCGACCGCATGCTTGATGTCGAGATTGTTCAGCGGCTCGTCGAACAGCATGTAGTCGGTGTCCTGGCACAGCACCATGGCGATGAAGGCGCGCTGGCGCTGGCCGCCGGAGAGTTCGTCGAGAAAGCGGTTCTGGTAGGGTTCGAGCCCGAGGTAGGCGATCGAGCGATCGATGTGTTCCGCATCGGCTGCCGTCACCCGTCCCTTGGAATAGGGGTAGCGTCCGAAGGCGACGAGGTCGCGCACGCTGAGGCGTGCGGTGATGTGGTTGTCCTGGCGCATGATCGACAGCCGTCGGGCAAGCACGTCGCCGGCGGCGCGGCTGACGTCGAGGCCATCGACCAGCACCTTGCCCGTATCCATCGGCATCAGCCGGCTGACGATCGACAAGAGCGTCGACTTGCCGGCGCCGTTGGGGCCGATGATCGAGGTCAGGCCGCCCGTGGGCAGGGTCAGCGACACTCGGTCGACGACCGCGGTGCCGCCATAGGATTTCGTTACCTCTTGGATCTCGATCATCGCGCGGAGCCTCGGACGAGCAGGAAGATGAAGACTAGGCCACCGAAGAATTCGATGACGATGCTGAGCGCCGTGTTGAAGGAAAACAGCCGCTCCAGGACGACCTGGCCGCCGACGAGCGTCGCGATCGCGATAAAGACGGCGACAGGCAGCACGAAGCGGTGGCTGGCGGTGGGCGTCAGCTGCCAGGCGAGACTTGCGACGAGCAGGCCGAAAAAGGTCACCGGCCCGACGAGCGCGGTGGAGACCGACACCAGAACGGCGATCAGCATCAGGAGAAGCGTCACGACACGCTGATGGTCGACGCCGAGCCCGATCGCCGCCTCGCGCCCGAGCGAGAGCACATCGAAGGTGGGCGACAGCCGCCACAGGACGAAGGTCACGCCGAGGGTGGCTGCAGCGGCAATGCCGAGCAGGCTGGCATCGATGCTGTTGAAGCTCGCAAACAGGCGGTCCTGCAGCACGATGAAATCGTTGGGGTCGAGAACGCGCTGCAGGAAGGAGGAGAGGCTGCGGAACAGGCCGCCGAGAATGACGCCGACCAGCATCAGGAGATGCAGGCTGCGGCTGCCGCCGGAAAAGAGGGCGCGGAACAGGAGCAGCGACAGGCCGACCATCACGGTCGTTTCGAGCGTGAACTGCATCTGCGGGTTGATGCTTGCCGCGCCGGCGGCACCGAGGAAGAACACCATGACCGTCTGCAGCAGCGTGTACATGGCGTCGAAACCGATGATCGACGGCGTCAGGACGCGGTTGCCGGAAATCGTCTGGAACAGCACCGTCGAGACGGCGATCGCGTAGGCGACCAGCACCATGCCGAGCAGCTTCGTGCCGCGGAAGGAGAGGATGAAGCTCCAGCTTCCCTTGGCGCCGATGGTCATGAAGGCGATCATCGATAGCAGCGCAAGCGCAGCGGATGCAAGTAGGACGGTCGACGGAGAGATCCGCTTGGCATCAGCCTGCATGGGACCGCCTCGATACCAGGAGATGAAGGAAGACGAGGCTGCCGATCACGCCCATGACCGTGCCGACGGGGACCTCATACGGCGCAATCACCATCCGTCCGACGATGTCGCAGGCGAGCACCAGCCCGGCGCCGGCAATGGCGATCACCGGCAATGTACGCCTCAGGTTGTCGCCGAGGATCAGGCTGACGATGTTGGGAACGACGAGGCCGAGGAACGGGATCATGCCGACGGTCGCAACCACCGTTGCCGTGACCATGGAAACGATGGCAAGCCCGAGGGTGACCACCTTGTCGTAGTCGAGCCCGACATTGCGCGCGATCGCCTCGCCCATGCCGATGACGGTGAAGCGCGCGGCGGTGGCGTAGGCGACCAGCGTCAGCGCGAAACCGATCCACAGCAGCTCGTAGCGTCCACGCAGCACGACCGAGAAATCGCCGGACATCCAGGCGCCCATCGACTGCATCAGGTCGTAGCGATAGGCGATGAAGGTGGTGATGGCGTTGACGACGCCGCCGAGCATCAGACCGATCAGCGGCACCATCAGTGCCGAGCGCAACGGAACGCGCCGCAGGATCTGCAGGAACAGGGCGGTTCCGGCAAGCGCGGTCAGGGCGGCAAACGCCATCTTGCCGGCGACCGGAAGGTTCGGCGCAATCAGCATGGCCAAAAGCATTCCGAGTGCGGCGGATTCGGCAGTGCCGGCGGTCGACGGCTCGACGAAGCGGTTGCGCGCCAGCATCTGCATGATCGTGCCGGATACGGCCAGGCCGGCGCCTGCGAGCATCAGCGCCAGCGTGCGCGGCAGGCGGCTCTCGACCACCAGAAGCCAGCCGCGGCCGTCCTCGCTGGCCGCAAGACTGCCGACACCGGTAAAGACGCTGACGGCGGCAAGCAGCAGGACGACCGGGATGGCAAACAGGACCGCCCTCATGGTTCCGTCACGCTCCAGCTGCATTTCGTGGTGACCACCGCTCTCGTATCCCGTGGCTGCATTCTTTCCATCGACCGCCGCAACGGAACTCCTGAGGTTGTCGCCGCCAGGGGTGCTCGATCGAAGGCTCGCCTTAGTCTTATATATGATCGGCTTCGTCAAGTTTTGTGAGGTGAGAATGACGCGCAATGCGCGCATTGCCCTCCCCGCAAAATCGCGCTAGGGAGGAAGAGAAAACATGAGGTAAATAGTCATGAATACATCTCCCTTCTCTAATGGTCTGCGCAGCCTGCTCGTTGCGGCCGTGATGACGGCTGGCGGCGCATCGACGGCGCTCGCCGAAACACTGAAGATCGAGCACAGCAGCGGCGTCAGCGAGGTGGAGAAAAACCCGAAGACGGTGCTGGTCTATGATTTCGGCATGCTGGAAACACTGGACATGCTCGGTATTCCCGTCGCTGGCGTTCCCGGATCGGCGGTCCCGCCGTCGCTCGAAAAATACAAGGCCGATAGCTATGCAAAGATCGGCACGCTGTTTGAGCCCGACTTCGAAGCCATCAACGCGGCAGAGCCCAACCTTGTCATCGTCGGCGGGCGGTCGCAGGCGAAATACGCCGAAGTCGCCAAACTGGCGCCGACGATCGACCTGACCTCGGACGACAAGGACCTGATCGGCAGCGTCAAGAAGAACGCGGAGATCCTCGGCGAGATCTTCGGCAAGGAAGCCGAGATCAAGGCAAGCATCGCCAAGCTCGATTCCTCGATCGAGGCGCTGCGTGGGCTTGCTGGCGAAAGTGGAACGGGTCTCATCCTGCTAACGACCGGCGGAAAGATCAGCGCCTATGGCAAGGGATCGCGTTTCGGCGCGTTGCACGACGTCTTCGGGATCAAGCCGGCCGATCCCGAGCTGCAGGTCGCGACCCACGGCCAGGCGGTTTCCTACGAATATATTCTCGAAACCAACCCCGACTGGATCTTCGTCGTCGATCGCGATGCGGCCATCGGCCAGCAGGCGCAGCCGGCAGCGGCTCTGCTCGACAACGAGATCGTCCGGCAGACGAAAGCCTGGAAGGACGGACATGTCGTCTATCTCGACTCCGCCAAGCTTTACCTCACGGCATCGGGCCTGAAGTCGCAGCAGGACATTGTCGATCAGCTGACGCAGGCACTGAGCAAGAAGTGATTGCAACAACGACGCCGCATTGCGGCGTCGTTGTTTACCACCCGATTGCTGCGTTGCGTGCAGGCGTGTTTCAAAGCGCAGCTTTCGCGGTCGCCTGTCACAACTAGTCCATAGGGGAACTTTTTTCGTCGCCGGGCGGATTTCGGGACAAAGGGAAGCCAACACCAAATACCCTTAACTCTTACGGTATTTATCCGGTGTTGGCTCCTTTTGGAGGGATACAT
Organism: Ensifer sp. ZNC0028; assembly: GCF_000799055.1. Lineage (NCBI taxonomy): Bacteria > Pseudomonadati > Pseudomonadota > Alphaproteobacteria > Hyphomicrobiales > Rhizobiaceae > Ensifer > Ensifer sp. ZNC0028. The sequence goes on along the minus strand of NZ_JTLA01000071.1, from coordinate 76,315 downwards.
AATATCTTGATTTAGAGATTTTCGCTTTTTTGCTAAATTTATTTTAGTTTTTACTTTTTTATATAATGTCCGCCCGGATTGGGCCCGAGCTATATGTTGACTTGCTTTACGCTTACTCGATGGAACGCGGACGCAACTCTCCGAAAGGCAGGGTTTCTTATTGGCTACAAGCGCTTGGTGGCGCTCGGCCGGACCCGTTTGATCTTCCGGAACGAAAGTCCAATTTGACTCCAAACGGCGCGACGCGGAAGATACCAATTCTAGTTAGTGGTTTGTAATTACTGACACTTTCCCGTCTAACCATCGGTGGCAAACCCTTGGCGAAGCGATGAAATCCCAAGCTTTTTCAGAGGCATCCATCCAGCGGTGCCCTGCCACTCTAGGCCGTTTGCGCCGGGATGCGGGCGATCGCCGGTAGTAAAGGAAGGATGTCCTAGTCCGGACTAAGTATTCCTGCGTATTTCGGAGCGGAAGAGGGGATTAAGAACGGCCGTACGGGCCTGCTTAACTAATCCTATTATCGCGTCTCACCGGCCGCGCCTTGGCAGAAATGCATAGGACATCGGCTCTTGCGGAGGTATTCTAGAGCCTTGTTTTTGAGGGCGTTCCGCGCCTTGGTAAACAGAACGTTTACAATATAACCCAAAGATGGTTCGATTTATAACGATTTAAGTGCCCTTCCGGCGCTTCTCTAATCCTTTTGGGCTGTTTCGTTGCGGAGATCTTTACGTTACATTAGCTATCGCGAATTTTATCGCGCAGGAAAAAACGTGACGCATAAGTGGTTCCGAATAAATTTTTTGAAAGTGGGGCGTGCCGACGGCCAGACCGGGGCACCCATAAAAATAAATGGAAAAATCCTAGGAGGGCGTAATGTATCCTGGAAGCTCCAAAGTGGGTGATTTTGAAGATAACAACAAGGCTTTGTCACAAAAGAAAAAAATCGTAATGCTCGCCAAGATCGATCTGTTCGCCGAATGCCTGATGCAGGCCGTCGGGTCCAGGTTTCAAGGGCACGATATCGTCAGCTTCTCCGATCCCGACAATCTGCTCGACGGCAATCTCGTCGATGTCACGCTGATCATGCTGTACCGGATGCCTCCCAAGTCCTTTCCGGCTATCTTGCGGACCATTCACGAGTTCCACCCGCGGGCATCGATCGGCCTGGTGGTGGAGAATGCCGAGGAACTCGATCCGTCGATTGCCGGCTTCGTCGAAGAGCGCCTCATCCATGGCGTCCTGCCGTTGAACCTCAATCTCGACGTCTGCCTTGCCGCCATCGATTTACTGATGAAGGGCGGCGAACATTTCCCGGCGGCTTTGTTGCGGCGGCTTTCTCCCGAGCCTTTCGCGGCAAACAGCCTTTACGGCCGGCGCGGGGAGGCCCCGGGCCAGACGGCCGTCTCGGGAACGGGGCGGCGCAAGCGCGATGCCGGCCCGGACGGCCTGACGACACGCGAGGTCCAGATCCTCGATCTGATCTGCAAGGGCACGCAGAACAAGATCATCGCGGACCGGCTCGGGCTGTCGGAAAACACCGTCAAGGTTCACGTCCGCAACATCTACAAGAAGATGAACGTTCGCAACCGTACGGAAGCTGCGTCTCGCTACTTCACCAACGATGCGGCGACGGAGCGCAACGGCGACGTCATCCTGTCGCGTTGGAAGAACTAGGCGCGACGCAAGGCGGGCGTTTGTCCGCTTGAGGGTCTGGGTGTCATCGAAGACATGCCAGGTTCCTTCGGCCCCAGGTGAACTCTCCTGGGGCTGCTCTCAAAATCAAATGCTGCGTTGGAACCTGCCCGGCGAATGGCCGGGCGGTCCGGCTGCCGCATGTCTCCGCGACAGGTATGTGAAACCCCGAAGATCAAACCGTAATTTATCCTAGAACATACCGGTAAATATTTCGTTACTTTTGACCTAGATTGGCCGAAAAGTAATCAAATATGATTATGTCAATAGTAGTTTGTTGTAATTTTGGATTATTTACTGGAAATAAATTCCATACATATTGACTGAACGCCTCGTATTTGATAATTAGCTAATATTGAAATTGAAAAACTGAAAAATATTGATTGCCATTGAATAGTTTATTTTTTGTCGGGTTGTGCGTGTCATTGTAATAAAGAGAATATTTTTATTATCTATTGCGCTCGCATCCCGTCTCCAAATCACCAACGAAAATGGTGAGCTTAATAATTGGAGGTGCGCATGCGAAAGGTCGTCACGGGACCGCTGTCCGTGGTCGGACAGCGGGAGTTTCTTAAGAAGATCGCAGGAATACCGAAGAGAATACTAGTAACGGGTGGAAGCGGTTTTCTTGGGTCTCATATATGCGAAAGACTTATTTCCCTGGGGCATACGGTCATCTGTCTTGACAACTTTTCGACCGGCCGGCGCGAAAATCTCTCTCATCTGGCGCAGGACCCCCATCTCCACATCATCGATCACGACGTTCGAAAGCCTTACCTGATCGATGCGGATGTCATCTTCAACTTTGCCTCTCCAGCATCCCCTCCGGACTATCAGGCCGACCCGGTCGGAACCCTGATGACGAACGTTCTCGGCGCGCTGCATGCGCTCGAAAACGCCAAGGCCACCGGCGCCACGGTCATCCAGTCCTCGACATCGGAGGTCTATGGTGATCCGCTGACCAGTCCGCAGCGGGAAACCTATTTCGGCAACGTCAACACGATCGGTCCGCGGGCCTGCTATGACGAAGGCAAACGGTCGGCCGAGACGCTGTTCTTCGATTACCACCGGACCCACGGCGTGAAGATCAAGGTCGCGCGTATCTTCAACACCTATGGTCCGCGCATGCGCCCCGACGACGGGCGGGTAATATCCAACTTTGTCGTCCAGGCTCTCCGCGGCAACGATCTGACGATCTATGGCGACGGCTACCAGACCCGGTCCTTCTGCTATGTCGACGACCTGATCGACGGCTTCCTCCGCCTTTCGGTCTCGGCCGACCCGTGCACCGGGCCGATCAATCTCGGCAATCCCGGAGAGTTCACGGTTCTCGAGCTCGCGCAGATGGTGATTTCGATGACGGGCTCGCGCTCGCGCATCGTGCATCTGGCGGCAGCCACCGACGATCCCCGCCAGCGGCGGCCCGATATCACGCAGGCGCGTGGCGAGCTCGCATGGGAACCGAAGGTGATGCTGCGCGAAGGCCTCGAGCGCACGATCGCCCATTTCGACGAGCGCCTCAGTGCGGCCGACCGCGCAGTGGCCGGAGAGGCGGTATGACATGTCTCGCGTCGCACTGGTCACCGGCGGAGCCGGCTTCATAGGCAGCCACACCTGCAAGCGCCTGGCTGAGCAGGGTATCCTGCCCGTCGTCTACGACAATCTGTCGACGGGGCATCGGGCCAACGTGAAATGGGGCCCCCTCGTGGAGGGAGCGATCGAGGACAAGGAACGGCTGGCGGCGGCAATTCGGACCCATTCGCCCGAATGCCTCATTCATTTTGCAGCGTCCGCCTATGTCGGGGAATCGGTCGAGGATCCCGGAAAATACTACACCAACAATGTCGCGGGCAGCATCGCGCTTCTGGAAGCCTGCCGGGCGACCGGACTGGGACGTATCGTCTTTTCCAGCTCCTGCGCCACCTACGGCATCCCGCCGCAGCTGCCGATTACCGAGGACATGGCTCAGCTGCCGATCAATCCGTATGGTCGCACCAAGTTGATGATCGAACTGATGCTTGGCGACTATGTCCGCGCCTACGGCATCCGCTCGGTGGCGCTGCGCTACTTCAATGCGGCAGGCGCCGATCCGGAAGGGCAGCTGACCGAAAAGCACGATCCGGAAACGCATCTCATTCCCCGTGCGCTGATGGCGGCGGCCGGCCGCATCGACAGGCTCGACGTCTTCGGCGACGACTATGCGACACCGGATGGTACCTGCATCCGCGATTACATCCACGTGACCGACCTTGCCGATGCGCATGTGGCTTCCGTGAATTACCTGCGCGACGGCGGCGAGGTGCTGCACGCCAATCTCGGTTCTGGCCACGGTACGTCGATCCGGCAGGTGCTGTCGGCCATCGACCGGGTGACCGGGCGGCCGGTGCCGGTGCAGATGCTGCCGCGCCGGCCCGGAGACCCGCCGGTTCTCTATGCCGACACGAACTGGGCGCGCCAGAGGCTGGGCTTCAGCCCACAGCTCTCGGACATCGACACGATCATCGCCACCGCCGCGCCGAGCTTCGGCCTGGAGGTACGCTCATGAGCTGGTCGCCGGCAACTGCGAAACCGAATGAGACCGTCGCCCTCGAGAAGAGCCGGAAGGCGGCTTTCGCGCCGACCGCCCTGTTTTCGGGCCGGCTGCAGCTGCTCCATGTCCTCGGCATTGCCGCATGGTTTGGCGCCCTCCTGTATTTCTGGCAGTGGTGGCTTGATCCGGCCCACGTCGTCGACTGGCCGTCCTATGTGCTGATCACGGTCGTCGTCGGGTGGATTACCCTGCTGCCGGTCTATTTCATCGTGATCTTTTCCGGCGCGAAGGTGATGGCGGCAAGCGCCGCCCCGGTGCCGCGGGGGCGGGTTGCGATGGTGGTGACCAAGGCGCCTTCCGAACCCTTTTCCGTGGTGCGCAAGACGCTGCTCGCCATGCTCGATCAGACCGGCTGCGAATTCGACGTGTGGCTCGCCGACGAAGATCCGTCGCCGGATACGATTGCCTGGTGCGCGGCGCGCGGGGTGCTGATCTCGACGCGAAAGGGTGTCGCGGACTACCACCGCTCCACCTGGCCGCGCCGGACCCGGTGCAAGGAGGGAAACCTTGCCTATTTCTACGATCACTATGGCTACGAGCGCTATGATTTCGTCGCCCAGTTCGATGCCGACCATGTGCCGGAGACGACCTATCTCGTCGAGGTGCTGCGTCCGTTCAACGACCCGTCGGTCGGCTATGTCTCAGCGCCGAGCATTTGCGACGCCAACGCCGCCACCAGCTGGGCGGCGCGCGGGCGGCTCCATGCGGAAGCCAGCATGCACGGCTCGCTGCAGGCCGGCTACAACAACGGTTGGGCGCCGTTGTGCATCGGCTCGCACTATGCCGTGCGGACCAAGGCCCTGAAGCAGATCGGCGGACTGGGGCCCGAACTTGCCGAAGACCATTCGACGACGTTGATCATGAATGCCCATGGCTGGCGCGGCGTCCATGCGCTGAACGCGATCGCCCACGGCGACGGACCGGCCAACTTCGCCGATCTGGTGGTCCAGGAGTTTCAATGGTCGCGAAGCCTCGTCACCATCCTGCTGAAATATTCGCCGGTCTACGTGCCGAAGCTGTCGCCGCGGCTGAAGTTCCAGTTCCTGTTCTCGCAGCTCTGGTATCCGCTGTTTTCGTCCTTCATGGCGCTGATGTTCCTGATGCCGATCGTGGCGCTCGCCGCCGGGCGAACCTTCGTCGCCGTCACCTATCCGGACTTCCTGCTGCACTTTGTGCCGCTCTCGCTGGTCTTGATCGCGCTTGCCTATTTCTGGCGCTCGACGGGCACGTTCCGGCCCTATGACGCGCGCGTCCTGAGTTGGGAAGGCACGCTGTTCCTGTTTGCGCGCTGGCCCTGGTCGCTGCTCGGTTGCCTTGCGGCAGTGCGCGATCACCTGACCGGCAACTTCGTCGACTTCCGCATCACGCCGAAGGGCGGCGGTGCCGCCGCGCCCTTGCCGCTGCGGGTGCTGATGCCCTATCTCGTGCTCGCCTTGGCGTCGGCACTGGTCGCCTGGGGCATCTCCGATGCCGGCACGGCACGCGGGTTTTACGTCTTTGCCGGCATCAACGCGCTGATCTATGCGGGGCTGGTGGCGGTAATCCTCATTTGCCACGCACGTGAAAACCGGCTGGGCCTGATCCCGCGCTCGACGATGACGGCGGCGACGGCCGGGTGCCTGGTGCTGGTCTCGGTGCTCTCTGCCCAATCGGCCGTGCGCCATGGGGCCGAGGCCACGCAGGCGTTGTCACACGGCCTGCAATTCGTGAGCTTCACCGAAACGAGATACACGGTTGCTGGTGCCGGCAGCGGCACCAATCTCAAAACCGTTCGCTTCCGCCTGAAATGGAGAGGGTTTTCACAGCCCTCCGACGGGCCCGCGCGCGGCGAAATCAGTGCATCGAATGTCAGCCAACCAAGGAACAGGGAAACGATAACGACCAGGAAGGTCGGTCGGTTTCATGTGCCGTCATGACGACGGCAAGCAGTCGAGTGTGTGTGGTCTCCAATGCGAGGAGAAGTGCAATGAAAGGGTCGTTGAAAGTTGTAGCTCTTCCGCTGCTGGTGCCTTTGGCAGCGGCCGCGGTCTATTTCGGCGCCGAGCCGGTCAAGGCGAAGATGGAAGTCAAGCCGACGCCGCTCAGCGCCTATGAGGTCTATTCGCTCTACCGCAACAAGACCTGGGAATGGTCGACGGGCGGTGCCCGGTTCGAAGCCCATGGGCGCAAGCTTGTCGCGTTCGTCGACAAGGGCAAGGGCGATCGCTCCTTTGCCGAAGGCAACTGGTACGTCAGCGACCTCGGCATGATGTGCATGCAGGCTACCTGGACGACGTCGGCCAATGCCGGCAACGCCCGCAGCTGCTTCGGTCACGCCCGGATCGGCGACACGGTCTATCAACGCAAGGTGCCCAATGGAAAGTGGTACGTCTTCAGCCATGCCAAGCCCCGCGCCGGCGACGAGTACAAGCGCTTCGTCGCCCACGACAACATTACGGCCAAGGCACTCCGGCTGAAGGAACAGTTCCTGGCCAAGAAATAGACGTTCTGCCGCAGGAGGATGAAATGAAACGCAAATTGGCATTCGCGCTATGCACGGCTCTGGCTCTCCAGCTGGATCTCAGTGCAAGCTTGGTATCCGCGTTGGCGCAGGAACAAGCCAATCCTGCGACCAGTGCAGAGCAGACGATGAGCGATAAACGTCCGGTCATTCACCCGGGCGGAACGAAATTCGGCGCCTATGACCCCCACGGTGATTTCGGCGCACAGAACGATGTCTCGACCGAGGCCCTGTTCCTGCCTTGGGAAGACGTGGACCTCGCCTCGCTGCAGGCCGCCGACGAATACGCGCTCCAGCGCAACCGCAACCTGCTGATCACCATCGAGCCCTGGTCCTGGTCGCTCGACTGGAAACTGACGCCGACGCAGCTGCGCGACCGCATGCTCAGAGGCGAATATGACGCCAACATGGAAGCGATCGCCAACACGATCGCCGAGCTAAAGAGCCCGGTCATCGTGCGCTGGGGCCAGGAAATGGAAGATACGTCCGGGCGCTTCTCCTGGGCCGGCTGGGAGCCTCAGGACTGGATCAAGGCCTACCGGCACGCGATGGACATCGTGCGGGCGAAAGCGCCGAAGGCGCAGATCATGTGGTCGCCCAAGGGGCTGCCGAACCTCGTCGACTACTACCCGGGCGATGACTACGTCGATCTCGTCGGCCTCTCGGTCTTCGGGCTCGAGCCGTTCGACAAGATCGAATACGGCGCGCCGAAAACCTTCGCCGAAGCTTTGAAGCCCGGCTACGACCTGGTCTCCAAATACAACAAGCCGATCTGGGTGGCCGAGCTCGGATGGGAAGGCAGCCAGGCCTATATGCAGCCCTGGATGAACGCCGCAACGCAAGCGGATGCGCAGTTCCCCAATCTCGCCGAGGTCGTCTACTTCAACGACCGCGACGTCATCGATTGGCCGCACGACCTTGGCCGGCCGAACTGGCGGGTGGTCAACGACGCCACGAACTGAGGCGCTCGCCGATGCGTGCCCTTTTTGGGGCACGTTGGGCGCGGGCGTTTGGGGGGCGCTGACGTGGCTGCCTTGCAGCCGCCGCAAGGTCTCCAAAGTAAAAAGCCCCTCGCTTGAGGCGAGAGGCTGTAGTGGTCGGGTCCTGCCGTCCGGCCGATGTCGGCCCCTTGCTTATTCGGCTGCCTGCGGTCCCAGTTCGCCGCGACGGATCTGGTCGGCCTCGATCGATTCGAACAGGGCGCGGAAGTTGCCCTCGCCAAAACCTTCGTCGCCCTTGCGCTGGATGAACTCGAAGAAGATCGGGCCGATCACGGTTTTCGAGAAGATCTGTAAGAGGATCTTCGTCATGCCACCGTTCACGACGCCTTCGCCGTCGATCAGGATGCCGTGTTTCTTCATCCGCTCGATCGGCTCGTCATGGCCGTGCACGCGGTCATGCGACATGTCGTAGTAGGTGTCCGGCGGGCCCGGCATGAACTTCAGGCCATTGTCCGACAGCTTGTCGGTGGCGTCATAGATGCCTTCCGTGCCGACGGCGATGTGCTGGATGCCTTCGCCCTTGTACTTGCGCAGATATTCCTCGATCTGGCTCGTATCGTCCTTGGATTCGTTCAAGGGGATACGGATCTTGCCGCAGGGCGAGGTGATCGCACGGCTGACGAGGCCGGTGATGCGACCGTCGATGTCGAAGAAATGGATCTGGGTGAAGTTGAAGAGTTCGCGGTAGAACGCCCACCACTTGTCCATGTTGCCGCGATAGACGTTGTGGGTCAGGTGGTCGAGATAATAGAAGCCGACGCCCTCGGGCTTCGGATTGCGCTCGCCGGTCCACTCGAATTCCGCCTCATAGGCTGAGCCCTTGGCGCCGTAGGTCTCGACGAAATAGAGCAGCGAACCGCCGATGCCGACGATCGCCGGCACATCGAGACACTTGTCCGTGCCTTCATAGGGGATCGCGCCCTTCGAGACTGCATGGTCAAAGGCGTGCTTGGCATCGACGACGCGCCAGGCCATCGACGGGGCGCAGGGGCCGTGTTCGTCGACGAAACGCATGGCGTGCGATCCGGGTTCGGCGTTCAGGATGTAGTTGATGTCGCCCTGGCGCCAGACGGTAATGTTCTTGCTTTTGTGCTTGGCGACCGGGCTGTAGCCCATGCGCGTAAAGAGCTCGGCCAGCTTTTCCGGTTCCGGATGGGCGAATTCGACGAACTCGAAGCCGTCGGTGCCGGCTGGGTTGTCAGCGGTAATCGTTGCCGGCGGGGCGTCATGCGGGAAGGGGCCCATCGGAAGTCTCCTCTTGTTCTTCCAAACTTTGCTGGAGTATGACGCAATTCCCATGCATGATGCTTGTATTCTTGCGCGGTTTAGACCAGATGGCGCACGAAACATGCGAAATACTCAATTAGGATGCACGAATGGAGCAGCTTGACGGGTTCGATCTCAAGATCCTCAGCGAATTGCAGCGCGACGGGCATTTGACCAACAATGAGCTGTCGGAACGCATCGCGCTTTCGCCGTCGCAATGCTCGCGCCGGCGCACCCGGCTTGAGGCGGAAGGCTACATCACCGGCTACCAGGCACAGATCGACCGGCAGAAGCTCGGCCTCGATCTGATGGTGGTGATCTCTGTCACACTCGCCACCCACAATCGCGACAATGCCAAGCGTTTCGGCAAGCTCATTTCAGGGCTGCCCGAGGTGCTGGAGGCCTATGCGCTCACCGGCGAGATGGACTACCACATGCGGGTGGTGACGCCGGATCTCGCGGGACTGTCGCGCTTCGTCAACGACGTGCTTCTGCCGCATGACAGCGTACAGCATGTGAAGACGTCGATCGTGCTCGAAACCTTGAAGAGCTTCGAGGGCGTGCCGATCCCGGAGCGGATGAAGGGCTGAAGCCTCAGGCAGACGGCGGAGGTTCGAACCTGCCGATGGCGCGTTCCACTGCTTCCAGCCCGATAGCGAGCGCCTGCATGCCGGCCGCACCGATCAGCATATCGAGTTCCGCCTGATAGCGGGCGGCAAGTTCCGTCAGTTCGCCATAGGCCCGGATGCCCGTCTTCGTCAGTTCCAGGTGCTCGATGCGGCGGTCGTTTTCGTCTTCGCGCCGTGTCAGCCAGCGGCGCTTTTCGAGCAAGGCGACGGCGCGGCTCACTTTCGTCTTGTGCATGGCCGAGTGGGTGCCGACTTCGGTGGCGGTCATCGCGCGGCCAGTACTGCCAAGGGCTGCGAGCGTGCGCCATTCCGGGCGGGTAAGCTGGTAGCGCGCCTTGTACTGGGCGGCAAAGCGCAGCGCGACGAACTCGGCGGCGCGGTTCAGACGATAGGGCAGGAAGGTATTGAGTTCGAAGCCATCGGCGGCCATCGCGCATCCTTGATAGTTACAAAATCGATAGTTACGATTGCAACTAATATGCCGAAGGCCACGCCTGCGTCCACCCTGGGAACCGTCGTCGCCGCGGTATTTGGGATTGCGCCGGACCTTTCAAGGTCGCTTCGCGAAACCGAAGCAGGGCGGCCAAGAGGAGGAGGATCGACGATGCTGGACAAGGCAGGAAAACAGGCCGAGGCACAGGTGAAGGCCAACGAAGCGCTCAACTACATGCCCGGCTTCGGCAATGATTTCGAGACCGAGAGCCTGCCCGGCGCGCTGCCGCAGGGTCAGAACAGCCCGCAGAAATGCGCCTATGGCCTCTATGCCGAGCAGCTTTCGGGCTCGCCCTTTACCGCGCCGCGCGGCACCAACGAGCGCTCGTGGCTCTATCGCATCCGCCCGAGCGTCCGCCACACCGGTCGCTTCAGCAAGATCGATTATCCGCACTGGAAGACGGCACCGCATGTCGCCGACCATTCGCTGGCGCTCGGCCAGCTGCGCTGGAATCCACTGCCGGCGCCGACGGAAAAGCTGAACTTTCTTCAGGGCATCCGCACGATGACGACGGCGGGTGACGCGCCGACGCATTCGGGCATGGCGGCGCATGCCTATGCCTTCAACGACGACATGGTCGACGACTATTTCTTCGATGCCGACGGCGAGCTGCTGATCGTTCCGGAAATGGGCGCGATCCAGGTCTTTACCGAGCTCGGCAAGATGGACGTCGAACCATCCGAGATCTGCATTGTGCCGCGCGGCACCATGTTCAAGGTCACACGGCTTGGCGAAGAGAAGGTCTGGCGCGGCTATATCTGCGAGAATTACGGTGCCAAGTTCACGCTGCCCGACCGCGGCCCGATCGGCGCCAATTGCCTCGCCAACCCGCGCGATTTCAAGACGCCGGTCGCCGCCTTCGAAGAGAAGGAGACGCCTTGCCGCGTGCATGTGAAGTGGTGCGGTGGCTTCCACGTGACCGAGATCGGCCACTCGCCGCTCGATGTCGTCGCCTGGCACGGCAATTACGCGCCCTACAAGTACGACCTCAAGACCTATTCGCCTGTTGGCGCGATCCTGTTTGACCATCCGGACCCGTCGATCTTCACGGTGCTGACCGCGCCCTCGGGCGAAGAGGGCACGGCGAACATCGATTTCGTCATCTTCCCGCCGCGCTGGATGGTGGCCGAGCACACCTTCCGGCCGCCCTGGTACCACCGCAACATCATGAGCGAATTCATGGGGCTGATCTACGGCCGCTACGACGCCAAGGAAGAGGGCTTCGTGCCCGGCGGCATGAGCCTGCACAACATGATGCTGGCGCACGGTCCGGATGCCTCGGGCTACGACAAAGCGACGAATAGCGAGTTGAAACCGGTGAAGCTCGACCATACGATGGCCTTCATGTTCGAGACCCGCTTCCCGCAGCAGCTGACCCGCTACGCCGCCGAACTGGAGACGTTGCAGGACAACTACATCGACTGCTGGACGGATCTCAAGAAGCGGTTCAACGGGACGCCGGAAGGCGATTGGTCTTGAGTTCACGCCTGGTTTTGCTCGGCAGCAAGGGTGGTCCGGCGATCCGGCCGGGCGGCCCGTGGCCGACCTCGTCGCTGCTTGAAATCGGCGGCCGGACTGTCGTCGTCGATTGCGGCCTCGGCGTCACCCGAGGTTTGACCGATGCCGGTGTCACACTGAAGACGCTGGACCTGATCGTCATTACCCACCTGCATTCGGATCATGTGCTGGAACTTGGCCCGCTCATTCACACGGCCTGGACCGCCGGGTTATCACAGCCGGTGCGGGTCTTCGGACCTGCAGGCACCCATGCCTATTGGCACGGTTTCCTGCAGTCGATGGCCTTCGACATCGACATCCGCATCGTCGACGAAGGCCGGCCGGACCTGCGCGCACTGGTCGAGGTCATCGAGTTCGCCGAAGGCGAAATCTTCTCCGAGAACGGCCTGACGCTTTCGGCGCTGCGCGTCGATCATCCGCCGGTGACTGACTGTTTTGCGCTCCGCTTCGACCATGCGGAAGGCTCGGTCGTATTTTCGTCCGATACCGCCTATTTCCCGCCGCTTGCCGATTTCGCCAAAGGGGCCGACATTCTCGTGCACGAGGCGATGCTTGCCGAAGGCGTCGACCGGTTGGTGGCGCGCACCGGCAATGGCGCGCGGCTGAAAGAGCATCTGCTGGCAAGCCACAGTTTCGCCGGAGAGGCGGCAGCGATCGCAACCGCCGCCGGCGTCGGGCGGCTGGTGCTGCATCATCTGATCCCGGCCGACGATCCGGAAATTACGGAAAACCATTGGACTACGGCGGCTCGCAAAAACTGGGCGGGCGCCTTGACGATCGCCACCGACGGCCTTGTTGTGAAGATAACGGACGATTCGTCCGTCTAAGCGCGGTTTCGTCCGAAATTGCGTGAACAATGAAAAGATTGAGAGGGAGGACTGCATGAAACTGGCGACACTCAAGGACAGTACGCGCGACGGAAAGCTCGTGGTCGTCTCTCGCGATCTCACCCGCTGCTCGGAAGTCGGGCACATCGCCCGCTCGTTGCAGGCAGCGCTCGACGATTGGGCGCATGCCGGTCCGCGGCTTGCGCGTGTGGCTGAAGGGATCGAGACCGGCTCGCAGCCGACGATCCGGTTCCATGAACATGACGCGCTGTCGCCGTTGCCGCGCGCTTACCAATGGGCCGACGGCTCGGCCTACGTCAATCACGTCGAGCTGGTGCGCAAGGCGCGAAACGCAGACATGCCCGCAAGCTTCTGGACCGATCCGCTGATGTACCAGGGCGGCTCCGACAGCTTCCTCGCGCCGCGCGATCCGATCCCGCTTGCCGACGAGAGCTTTGGCGTCGACATGGAGGGCGAGGTTGCCGTCATCGTTGACGACGTGCCGATGGGCGCGACAATCGAAGAAGCGCGGGCGGCGATCCAGCTCGTCATGCTGGTCAACGACGTGTCGCTGCGCGGCTTGATCCCGGCCGAGCTTGCCAAGGGTTTCGGCTTCTTTCAGTCGAAGCCGTCGTCGGCCTTCTCCCCGGTCGCCGTTTCCCCGGATGAACTCGGCGATGCCTGGGACGGCGGCAAGCTGCACCTGCAGCTTCACGTCGATCTCAACGGCAAGCCTTTTGGTCGCGCCAATGCCGGCATCGACATGACCTTCGATTTCGCGCAGCTGGTGGCCCATGCGGCCAAGACCCGGCCGCTTTCCGCCGGCACGATCATCGGCTCGGGTACGGTGTCCAACAAGCTCGACGGCGGCCCCGGCAAGCCGGTCGCAGAGGGTGGCGCCGGCTATTCCTGCATCGCCGAACTCCGGATGATCGAGACGATCGTCGGCGGTGCGCCGAAGACGCATTTCTTGAGGGCCGGCGACGTCGTTCGCATCGAGATGAAGGACAAGACCGGCCACTCGATCTTCGGCGCGATCGAACAGACCGTCGAAGCCTACGACCGGGCCTGAAGCGGCCGGACGACAGATACGGGTAACAGCATGAGCGAGACCGTCCTTTACGACTACTGGCGATCGTCGGCGAGCTATCGGGTGCGCATCGCGCTCAACAGTCTCGGCGAGAGCTATCGTTCGGTGCCGGTCGATTTGCTCGCCAAGGCGCACAAGGCGCCGGAGCATCTGGCCCGCAACCCACAAGGGCTGGTGCCTGTGCTTGAGATCGATGGCGAGCGCTTCACACAATCGCTCGCCATCATCGAATATCTCTCGGAGACGCGGACCAATTCCGGCTTCCTGCCATCCGACGCCGTAGGACGGCAGCGGGTGCGCACGCTGTCCTACGCGATCGCCATGGACATCCACCCCGTCTGCAATCTAAGCGTCGTGTCCCACGTCATGGCCAATGCCGAGGATGGCGAGGCGGCGCGGCGGAACTGGATGCGCAAGTTCATCGGCGAGGGGCTTGCCGCTATCGAGCGCTTGCTCGACCATCCCGCGACCGGGCGCTTCTGCCATGGCGACAGTCCGACCATGGCGGATTTCTGCCTGGTGCCGCAGGTCTACAATGCCCGTCGATGGGACGTCGATCTCTCGGCCTGTCCGCGGCTCGTCGCGATCGACCAGAACTGCGCGGAGATCGAGGCTTTCGCCCGCGCGCACCCGGACCGCACGCCGCGCTGAGGCCAAGCAGCTTGCCGTTCGATCCCTTCTCCTTGCACCTTCGGGCGAGCCTGCGTGATGCGGCCGCCTCGTCTGGCCGGTTCCGTCAAGCGAATGTCGCGAATGGATCGACGGCGGCGAAAAGGCCGCGCTAGTTTTTGTGTGACTGGCCGTATAAGGGGGGCCGGAAAAACCTCTGGAGCGAGAGACCTACCGATGAAAAGCTATGTGCTGAACGTCAGCTGCAAGACCACCCGTGGCATCGTCGCCGCGATCACCGGCTATCTCGCCGAAAAAGGCTGTTACATCTCCGACAGTTCGCAGTTCGACGACCTCGAAACCGGCCTGTTCTTCATGCGTCTCAGCTTCATCAGCCAGGAAGGCGCCACGCTCGACGAGTTGAAGGCCGGCTTCGAAGCGGTGGTAAAGCGCTTCGACATGAACGCCGAGATCCGCGACAGCGAGGAGCGCATGAAGGTGCTGCTGATGGTGTCGCGTTTCGGCCATTGCCTCAACGACCTGCTTTATCGCTGGAAGATTGGCGCACTGCCGATCGACATCGTCGGTGTCGTCTCCAACCACTTCGACTACCAGAAGGTGGTGGTCAACCACGATATCCCCTTCCACTGCATCAAGGTGACGAAGGAGAACAAGCCGAAGGCCGAGGCCCAACTGCTCGAGCTCGTCGACCAGACCGGCGCCGAGCTGATCGTACTCGCCCGCTACATGCAGGTGCTTTCGGACGCGCTCTGCAAGAAGATGTCGGGCCGGATCATCAACATCCACCACTCGTTCCTGCCGTCGTTCAAGGGCGCCAACCCCTACAAGCAGGCCTATGAGCGTGGCGTGAAGCTGATTGGTGCGACGGCGCACTATGTCACCGCCGACCTCGACGAAGGCCCGATCATCGAGCAGGACATCGCCCGCATCACCCACGCCCAGAGCGCCGAGGACTACGTGTCGATCGGCCGCGACGTGGAAAGCCAGGTGCTGGCCCGTGCCGTGCACGCCCATATCCACAACCGCTGCTTCATCAACGGCAACCGCGTCGTCGTCTTCCCGCCGAGCCCGGGCTCCTACGCTTCCGAGCGCATGGGCTGAGGAGCGAGGGCAATCGCCTGCGAAAAACAGAAACGCCGCCGGTTCGACCGGCGGCGTTTTTCATTTGTTGGAGTTGGAGACGGCCGGACGACCGCGCTAAGTTATTGCAACAGCTCCAGCCCGACCGCAGTTGCCTCACCGCCGCCAATGCAGAGCGAGGCAATGCCGCGCTTGACACCTTTGGCGCGCATGGCGTGCAGCAGGGTCACGATGATGCGGGCGCCGGATGCGCCGATCGGGTGGCCGAGTGCGCAGGCGCCGCCGTTGATGTTGACGATATCGTCCGACAGACCGAGGTCGCGGATCGCCGCCATCGCCACCACGGCGAAGGCCTCGTTGATTTCGTAGAGGCCGACGCTGCCCTTCTCCCAGGCAAGCTTCGCCATCAGCTTGTCCATCGCGCCGATCGGGGCTGTCGTAAACCAGGCCGGCTCCTGCGCATGGCCCGCATGCCCCGCGACGATTGCAAGCGGCGTCAGCCCGCGCTTTTCCGCCTCGCTTGCCCGCATCAGGATCAGTGCGGCAGCGCCGTCGGATATCGACGAGGAATTGGCGGCGGTCACGCTGCCGCCGTCGCGGAAGGCGGGTTTCAGCTTCGGGATCTTGGCCGGATCGGATTTGGTCGGCTGCTCGTCGCGGTCGAGATTGGCGGTCTGACGCTTGCCCGCGTCAGCGACCGCCACGATTTCCGCGGCAAAGGAACCATCTTCGGCCGCCCGGTTGGCGCGCTCCAGGGAACGCAAAGCGAAGCCGTCCTGATCGGCACGCGAGAACTGGTAGTGCTCGGCCGTGTCCTCGGCATAGGTGCCCATCAGCCGGCCGGAATAGGCGTCTTCGAGGCCGTCGAGGAACATGTGGTCCTTGACCTCGCCATGACCCAGGCGGAAACCACCGCGCGCCTTTGGCAGCAGATAGGGAGCGTTGGTCATCGACTCCATGCCGCCGACCGCAAGCACCGAGGCGCTGCCTGACAACAACGCATCATGGCCGAGCATCAGCGCCTTCATGCCGGAACCGCAGACCTTGGAGACGGTCGTCGACGGGGTTTCCTTGCCAAGGCCTGCGCCAAGGGCTGCCTGGCGTGCCGGGTTCTGGCCGATGCCGGCCGGCAGCACATTGCCCATCAACACTTCATCCACCGCATCAAGACCGGCGCGTTCGAGCGCGGCCTTGAGCGCGATGGCGCCGATTTCCGGGGCGGCCAGATCCTTGAGGCTGCCCTGAAAAGCACCCATCGGGGTGCGTGCCGCCGAAACGATGACGATCGGATCCGTTCTGCTCATGTCATTCTCCCATACGGCAAGAGGCAATGTTGCGCGGGCAGGTGCCGCGTGTGTCCTTCTCCCCGCGTGCGGGGAGAAGGTGGCCGGCAGGACGGATGAAGGGCGGTTCCGCGCGCAACCGTCCCTCAGCCTCAAATATGCAGCGCGTGTCCCAGCGCCTTCAGCGCCGACTCCTGGAAGGCCTCGGACTGCGTCGGATGCGCATGGATCGTGCCGGCGATATCTTCCAGCCGCGCGCCCATTTCGATCGCAAGGCTGAAGCTTGCCGAGAGTTCCGAGACGCCGTGGCCAACCGCCTGGATGCCGAGCACCAGATGGTTGTCGGCGCGCGCGACGATGCGCACGAAACCGTCTTCGGCCAGCGTCGTCATGGCGCGGCCGTTCGCCTGGAAGGGGAACTGGCCGATCTTGATTTCGATGCCGCTCGCACGCGCCTCGTCGGGCGACAAGCCGGCGGTAACGATCTCCGGATCGGTGAAGCAGACGGCCGGGATGCAGCGCTTGTCCCAGCTGCGCTTATGGCCGGCGACGATTTCTGCCACCATTTCCCCTTGCGCCATGGCGCGGTGCGCCAGCATCGGCTCGCCGGTGACATCGCCGATCGCATAGATGCCGCGCATGGAGGTGCGGCACTGGTCGTCGGCGCGGATGAAGCGGCCGGTGCGGTCGAGGTCGATTTCTTCCAGGCCGAAGCCTTCAGTCACCGGCTTGCGCCCGACGGTGACCAACACCTTTTCGGCGGCGACATTGATGGCGCGGCCGTTGTGTTCGGCTTGCAGGCTGCCGGTTTCGGCGGAGTAGCTCTTGGCGACCGTCTGGGTGAAGACCTCGATGCCGAGTTCGCCGAGGCGCTTGGCGATCGGTTTCGTCAGATCGGCATCATAGAGCGGCAGGATGCGGGCTTGCGCCTCAAGCACGGTGACATGGCTGCCGAGCTTGGCAAAGGCGGTGCCGAGTTCGAGGCCGATATAGCCGCCGCCGATGACGGCGAGGCTCTTTGGCACGCTCTTCAAGGACAGAGCCTCGGTCGAGGAAATGATCGGCCCGCCGAAGGGCAGGTCCGGAAGCTCGACCGGTGCGGAGCCGGTGGCAATGACGATCGCCTCGGCGCGGATGCGCTGCAGTCCGATCTCGGTCTCGACATCGACGGTCTTGCCGTCGACGAAACGGGCGGTGCCGATCACCGCCTTGACGCCGGCCTTCTTCAAAAGCCCGATGACGCCGCCGTTCAGCCGGCCGACGATGCCGTCTTTCCAGGCGATGGTGCGGGCGAGGTCGATCGTCGGGTTGGCGAGCGACAGGCCGAGCGGGCTGCGCCCGGAAGCGGCGCTCCGCAGCTTGTGAAACTCTTCGGCCGCATGGATGAGCGCCTTCGAGGGTATGCAGCCGACATTGAGGCAGGTGCCGCCGGCTTTCGCCTTTTCGACGATGACCGTGTCGATGCCGAGCTGGCCGGCGCGGATGGCGCAAATATAACCACCGGGGCCGGCGCCGATCACGAGCAGCTTGCAGGAAATTTCCTTCATGATCGCCTCAGGCCTCCACGAAAATCAGTGCCGGCGTTTCGAGTAGCGTCTTCAGCCGCTGCACGAACACCGCCGCATCCCAGCCGTCGATGACGCGGTGATCGAAACTCGAAGACAGGTTCATGATCTTGCGCGGCACGAACTGCGTGCCGTCCCAGACCGGCCGGACCGCGAGTTTGTTGACGCCGACGATCGCCACTTCCGGATGGTTGATGACGGGCGTCGAGACAATGCCTCCGAGCGCGCCGAGTGAAGAAATCGTGATCGTCGAGCCGGTCAGCTCGTCGCGGGTCGCCGTACCGGTGCGGGCGGCTTCCGCCAGACGGTTGAGCTCGTTGGCGCAATCCCAGATCCCGCGCGCTTCGGCGTGGCGCACGACTGGAACGGTAAGACCGGCCGGCGTCTGCGTGGCGATGCCGATATGGACCGCGTGGTGGCGGCTGATGATGCCGGGGCCGTCGTCGAACGTGGCATTGACGGCGGGCTGATCGGCGATGGTGCGCACCAGCGCGCGCATCAGATAGGGCAGGATCGTCAGCTTCGGCTGGTCGGGCTTGCGGTCGCGATTCATCGTCGTCCGCAGGTCCTCAAGCGCGGTCATGTCGACCTCCTCCACATAGGTGATGTGGGGAATGCGCGAGGTCGACAGCGACATCTTCTCGGCGATGCGACGGCGAAGGCCGGTCACCTTGATTTCGTCGACGGCGGTCTTGCGCTGCAGGCCTGCGGGCGCCAGCGCCGGCTGGGCGCCGCGGGCGATGAACTGGTCGAGATCGTCGTGGGTGATGCGGCCGGCGGGGCCTGTGCCGGTCACCTGGCGCAGATCGACGCCGCTTTCCTTGGCGCGCAGGCGCACGGCCGGCGAGGCCAGCGCTTTCTCCAGCCGTTCACCGGCGGCATGTGCGCCGTTGGCGTGGACGCCGTTTGCGGCCGGTGCCTTGACCTCCACCTTCACGGGCTGGGCCGGCTTGGCGACCGGGGCGGGCGCCTCGACCTTTGCTGCGGGCACTTCCTCCGCCTTGGCGGCCGGCTTTTCTTCCGCGGGAGCAGCGGCTCCGCCTTCGCCTGCGATTTCGATGCGCACAAGCGGCGCCTTCACCGCGACGGTATCGCCCACCTCGGCGCCGAGCCAGAGCACCGTGCCGGTAACGGGCGAGGGGATTTCGACGGTTGCCTTGTCGGTCATCACCGCGGCGAGCACCATGTCCTCGCGCACGGGGTCACCCGGCTTCACATGCCATTCGACGAGTTCCGCCTCGGCCACGCCTTCGCCGACATCGGGCATCTTGATTACGAATTCGCCCATCTCAGGCCTCCATCACTTCGACGAGCGCGCGTCCGACGCGCGCGGGGCCGGGGAAATAATCCCATTCCTGGGCGTGCGGGTAGGGCGTATCCCAGCCGGCGACGCGCACGACGGGCGCTTCGAGATGGTAGAAGCAATGCTCCTGGACGAGAGACGCCACTTCGCCGCCGAAGCCGGAGGTCAGCGTCGCCTCGTGCACGACGACGCAGCGGCCGGTCTTTTCCACCGACTTGACGATCGTGTCGAGATCGAGCGGCAACAGGCTGCGCAGATCGATCACCTCGGCGTCGATGCCGGTCTCTTCGGCAGCTGCCAGCGCCACATGCACCATGGTGCCATAGGCAACGACGGTGACGGCGGAGCCCTCTCGGCGGACTTCCGCCTTGCCGATCGGAACGGTGTAGTGGCCTTCCGGCACTTCGCCGAGATCGTGCTTGGACCAGGGAATGACCGGCCGGTCGTGGTGGCCGTCGAAGGGGCCGTTATAGAGCCGCTTCGGCTCCAGGAACATCACCGGGTCCGGATCCTCGATCGAGGCGATCAACAGGCCCTTGGCGTCATAGGGATTGGAGGGCACCACGACTTTCAGGCCGCAGACATGGGTAAACAGCGCTTCCGGGCTCTGGCTGTGGGTCTGGCCGCCGAAGATGCCGCCGCCGGTCGGCATGCGCAGCACGATCGGGCAGGTGAAGTCGCCGTTGGAGCGGTAGCGGATGCGGGCGGCTTCCTGGGTGATCTGGTCGTAGGCCGGATACATGTAGTCGGCGAACTGGATCTCGACGCAGGGTTTGAGCCCATAGGCGGCCATGCCGATCGCCGTGCCGACGATGCCGCTTTCGCTGATAGGCGCGTCGAAACAGCGGGTCTTGCCGTATTTCGCCTGGAGGCCTTGCGTGCAGCGGAAGACGCCGCCGAAATAGCCGACGTCCTCGCCGAAGACGACGACATTATCGTCGCGCTCCATGGACACGTCCATGGCGCTGCGCACGGCTTCGATCATTGTCATTCTGGCCATATCAGTATCCTGCCTTCTGCCGCTGGCGGCGAATGTGCGGCGGCATTTCGGCATAGACGCCCTCGAAGATATCGCGCACCGAGGGCTTGCCGCCGGCATGCAGCGTGCCGTGGCCCTCGGCCTGTTTCTGCGCCTGGATCACTTCGTCGAGGATCTCGGCTTCCGCCTGGGTGTGGCGCTCCTCCGACCAGGCGCCGCGCAGGATCAGGTGCTTCTTCAACCTGAGGACCGGATCGCCGAGCGGCCAGGCTTCGGATTCCGTCTTCGGGCGGTAGGCGCTCGGATCGTCGGAGGTCGAATGGGCGCCGACGCGGTAGGTCACGTATTCGATCAGCGTCGGGCCGAGGTTGCGACGGGCGCGCTCGGCCGCCCATTTGGCGACGGCGTAGACGGCGAGATAGTCGTTGCCGTCGACGCGCAGTGCCGGGATGCCGAAGCCGAGACCGCGGGCGGCAAAGGTGCCGGAGCCGCCGCGGGCAATGCCCTGGAAGGTGGAGATCGCCCACTGATTGTTGACGATGTTGAGGATAACGGGCGCCTTGTAGGTGGAGGCAAAGACGAGCGCCGAGTGGAAGTCCGATTCCGCCGTGGAGCCGTCGCCGATCCAGGCAGCAGCGATCTTGGTGTCGCGCTTGATCGCCGACGCCATCGCCCAGCCGACCGCCTGGACATATTGGGTGGCGAGGTTGCCGGAGATGGTGAAGAAGCCATGCTCCTTGGAGGAATACATGATCGGCAGCTGCCGGCCGCGCAAGGGGTCGCTCTCGTTCGAGAAGATCTGGTTCATCATCTCGACCATCGGGTAGCCGTCGGCGATCAGAAGACCGGCCTGTCGATAGGTCGGGAAGTTCATGTCGCCCTTCACCAGCGCCTTGCGGAAGGCGCAGCTGACGGCCTCTTCGCCCAGGTGCTGCATGTAGAAGGAGGTCTTGCCCTGGCGCTGCGCCATGACCATGCGCGCATCGAAGGCGCGCAGCAGCATCATGTGCCTGAGGCCTGCGAGCAGTTCCTCGTCGGAGAGAAGCCCGGCCCAGGGACCGACCGCTTCGCCATCGCGGTTCAAGACGCGGATGATCGAATAGGCGAGGTCGCGCATTTCTTCCGGCGCGACGTCCACCTCCGGGCGCGGCACGGAGCCGGCCTTCGGGATCTTGACGTTGGAGAAATCCGGCTGGCCACCGGGCCGAACGGCGGGTTCGGGGACATGCAGGCTAAGTCGATCGAGATCGCTCATGCGGTTTCCGGCCTCCTCCGGAGTGCGCAGTGCACCAAATCAAGATCGGTTCCAGTCGAACCGCTCTTCATTTCTGTTCTCACGCATTTCCGGACGCAGGGGCGCTAGGACCCTTGCTGGAAATGCTCTGGGTCGGGACAACGATGGGCCTGAGGTGTACGAGGACGTGCAATGTGACCGGCAAGGCTCCTCCGCCTAAGGTCTGCACAGACTCCTCCTAAAAGCCCCCGCTCTCCCGACGGGAATGCTCACAGACTGCCACGAGTTCCGGGGCTTATGAAGGTCTTTCCGTGTCGCGGGGCAGGGGCAGGCGAAGAAAGATAGAATCCTGCCGGGAGTGCGCCCACGCGTTGTGTCGGACATCTTCCCGCCGGCCATTGCCGGTAATTTTCTTTCGCGGCTCTCCGCCGGCGACGGCGGTCAGACCGGCGGGGCGATGGTGATCGGCGTGCCGTCGAGGAAGCGCGAGAGCCGGAACGGCGTCGGATCAACGATCGGTTTTGCTCCGGTCACGAGGTCGGCGACGAGGTGGCCGGCGCCGGGGCCAATGCCAAAGCCGTGGCCGGAAAAACCCGTCGCGATGATGAGGCCCGGAACGGTTTCGACGGGCGAGATGACGGGCACGGCATCGGGCGTCACGTCGATCAGGCCGGCCCAGATCTGCTGCACCTTGGTTTCGCGCAGCAAGGGCAAGGCCCTGGCGGCCGCATCGAGCGCATGCAGGGCGCGGCGCGAATCCGGATTGGGATCGAGCACGCGGTGACGCTCGAAGGCGCCGGGCCGGTCGAGGGGCACGGCGCCGATCTCGAACAGTTCGTTCCAGCTCTGGGCGCTCAGGCCCACCTGCACGGCGTCGCCCTCGGCTTTTCGTGCCGGCTGGAAATCGCGGAAGAAGGCAAAGCTGTCGGGCACGATCGCGTGCAGATTGGCGGCGCCATCGGCAATCGTGTAGCCGCCGTCGAGGCGCTTGCGATAGGCATAGGTCGCGGTTGCGCCGGCCCCTTCCGGACCGCCTGAGACCGGGCCGGTTCTCAACACCGTGTTGCGAACTTTCAGCTGCGGCAATCTTATGCCGAGGCCTTTGAGGAACAGCCTGGACCAGGCGCCACCGGCGACGATGACGGTCGACGTCTTGATGCGGCCCCTCTCGGTCACGACGGCGGAAATCCGCCCGGCCGACTTCTCGACGCCGCGCACCGCGCAGCCGGTAAGAACTTTGGCACCGGCGCGGCGGGCGCCAGCGACGATGGCGGGCACGGCCTTTTGCGGTTCGGCCCGGCCGTCGCTCGGCGTGAAGAGCCCGCCTGGGTAGCGGATCGCTGCACCCGGCATCATCGCTTCTGTCGTGTCGGAGCTAAGTTGCACGCTATCGACACCGTAGGGCCTTGCCATGGCAAGCCAGGCGTCTCGGTTGGCGACGTCGCGCTCGTTCTCGGAGATGTAAAGAATGCCGCTGCGGCGAAAGCCGGTCTCGCCGCTGATGCGGGCGTCGAGCGTATCCCAGATCTTCAGCGCCTCGATCGCCAGCGGGATTTCGCGCTCGTCGCGCCCCATCACCCGCACCCAGCCCCAGTTGCGACTGGACTGCTCGGCACCGGGCGTGCCTTTCTCGCAGAGCACGACATCGATGCCGCGCTCGGCAAGGAATAGGGCGGTGCTGACGCCGATGATGCCGCCACCGACGATGACGACGTCGGCCTTGGCGGGGAGGGTGGTATCGGCGGCAATGGGATCGAGCGTCGGACCAGGCATGGGGGTACTTTCGGGCAGAGAGGTATCGTGGTCATCGGTGCATGCCGTCGTCGCGAGATCAAGACCTGCGATCTGGCTAATGATCGAAGCGCGTGGTTTGCCGGCTCACTTTGTTTGGGAAAGCCGGTTCGCCTCGCCACCGGGTGGACTTCCGGTTTCCGCCTGGAGCTTCTATGCTCGCCCGCATGAGTGAGAGCCGCCCCGATCTTCGCACCGTCCTGCGCATCGATTTTCCGCCCGCCGACCGGCTCGGCCGCGGCAAGATCCTGTTGCTCGAACTGATCCGCGAGACCGGCTCCATCTCCGCTGCCGGGCGGGCGATGGACATGTCGTACCGTCGCGCCTGGCTGCTGGTCGATGCCTTGAACCGGATGTTCCGCGAGCCTTCGGTGGAATCGCAGCGAGGCGGCAAGCAAGGTGGCGGGGCGGCGCTGACGCCGTTCGGCGAAGAGCTCATCCGTCGCTACCGCGAAATGGAAGAGAAGGCGCAGGCGGTGATTGCCGATGATCTCGCCTGGCTCGACAGTGTTCGGAGCAGCGATACACCACCGTCCAATACGGCACCTGTTGTTTCCCAAAAAGCCTAGGGCGTTTTTCGTGCGTTCCCATGAACGCACCACGCTCTAGTGATCGATCGCCACTGACTTGATGACGGCATAGACGGTCTTGCCGGGAACAAGCTGCAGCACGTCCCGCGAAAAGCGGGTGATGCGGGCGGCAATGGTCGCATCGCCGCAAGTCACCCGGACATCGACGCTGCCATCGTCCTCCGATGTCAGCGTCAGAATGCGTCCTTCGAGCACATTGAGCGCGCTGATCTCCACTGGTCTCGACGTCGCCAGCATGACGTCGCGGGCGGCGATGTGCAGGCGGAGCCTGCCTCCCGGCGTGGCGCTGACACCGGCGATGCGCAGCCGTTCCCGTCCGACGCGCACCGTCGTCAGCTCGTGGGCCGGATCGGTTCCCTCGACCTCGCCCTCCAAGAGGACGCCGGCCTCACGCCGGCCGGTGGCTAGCGTGGTGGCGGGGGCGCTCAGCACTTCGGCCGCCGCACCGGATGCCGTCACCTGTCCATTTTCAAGCACGACGACACGCCTTGCCAGGCGCGCGACTTCGCCAACGGAGTGGCTGACATAGACGATCGGGATGCCGGCATCATCGCGCAGCCGTTCGAGATAGGGCAGGATCTCGGCCTTGCGCGCCTCGTCGAGGGCGGCGAGCGGTTCGTCCATCAGCAGCAGCCGCGGGGCGGCAAGCAAGGCCCGGCCGATCGCCACGCGCTGCCTTTCGCCGCCGGATAGGGCCGAGGGGTTGCGTTCGAGCAGATGGCCGATGCCAAGCATCTCGACGATGCGGGTGAAATCTCCGCCTGAGCCGCCTTTGCCCGCAAACCAGCGGCCATAGGCGAGGTTGCGGCGCACGCTCAAGTGCGGGAAGAGCCGCGCCTCCTGGAAGACATAGCCGAAGCGGCGGCGATGGACGGGCGTGAAGATCCTGTTCTCGCTGTCGGCGATGACGTCGCCGTCAAGCAACACGCGGCCGCTTTCCGGCTTCAAGAGCCCGGCGATGATGTTGATCAGCGAGGTCTTGCCCGAGCCGGACCGGCCGAACAATGCGGTCACGCCGCCATCCGAAGTAAAGGCGGCATCGAGCGCGAAATTGCCGAGCTGGTGGCGGGCTTCGACGGTGAGGCTCATTGGGCCGCCACCCGGCGCGCGGCGAAGGTCGCCAGCAGTTCGGAGAAGATCAGCGCGGCCATGGAAATGATCACCGAAATGATCGTCAGCCGCATGGCGCCGGCGTCACCACCCGGCACCTGGGTGAAGGTGTAGATGGCGGCCGAGAGCGTCTGCGTCTCGCCGGGAATGTTGGAGACGAAGGTGATCGTTGCACCGAATTCGCCCATCGCCTTGGCAAAGGCGATGATCATGCCAGCGATGATGCCGGGGATGATCAGCGGCAGGGTGATGGTGGCAAAGACCCAGAGCGGGCTCGCGCCGAGTGTCGTGGCCGCGTCCTCGAGCTTGCGGTCGACCGCCTCGATCGACAGGCGGATGCTGCGCACCATCAGCGGAAAGGCCATGACGGCGCAGGCGAGCGCCGCGCCGGTCCAGCGGAAGGAAAAGACCAAGCCGAAATACTCGGCGAAGAAGGCGCCGAGCGGGCCACGGCGGCCGAAGAGCAGAAGCAGCAGGAAGCCGGTGACGACAGGCGGCAGGATCAGCGGCAGATGGACAAGGCCGTTCAGCAGCGTCTTGCCCCAGAAGCGGCCGCGGGCAAGCAGCATGGCGACAGCGAGGGCGAAAGGCAGGCTGCAGATCATCGCGACGGTTGCGACGCGCAGGCTCAAGAGGATCGCCGTCCACTCCGCTTCGCTCACTGCAAGCCAGTCCAACAGATGTCGCTCCCCGATGCCAGGCCGGTCAGACTTAGCTTTACGCTTCAGGCCGCCGCTGCCTCTCAAACACGATAACGTCGCCCGCGTTTGGGCGCGGGCGACGTGTCACGATAGATGCTTCGCCTGCCTCTGGACAGCCGAGATCCGACGCGATTTCAGGTCGGTTACTTCAGGACCGTGAAGCCCTGCTTCTCGAAGAGTTCTGCAGCCTTGGCCGACTTGACGAAGTCGACATAGGCAGCGGCATCGGGGCTCTTGCTCTCGGCCGTGATGGCGATCGGGTAGATGATCGGCGGATGGCTGTCTTCCGGGAAGGTGCCGACGACCTTGACGCCTGGGTCTGCTGCGGCGTCGGTCTGGTAGACGATGCCGTAGGGTGCTTCGCCGCGCGAGACGAGCAGGAGGGCGGCACGCACGCTTTCGGCGCCGGCGACCTTCGGCTCTACGGCCTTCCAGGCGTCGAGCTTTTCGAGTGCTGCCTTGCCGTACTTGCCGGCCGGAACGGAATCGACCGCACCCATGGCCAGGCGACCGTCACCGAGAATGGCGGCGAGATCGAATCCTTGCTTGATCTCGACCGGGCCAGCGTCCTTTTTGCCGGACACGAGCACGATGCGGTTGCCGAGCAGGTTTGCGCGGGTGTCGTCCTTGATCAGCTTCTTTTCAGTGAGATAGTCCATCCAGGCGAGGTCGGCAGAGATGAAGACGTCGGCGGGCGCGCCCTGTTCCACCTGCTTGGCAAGCGCGGAGCTTGCCGCGTAGGAAACGGTCGTTTCCTTGCCGCTTTCCTTCTGCCACTCGGCATTGATCGCATCGAGCGCGTTCTTCAGGCTCGCAGCCGCAAAGACCGTCACCTTCTCTTCGGCCTGCGCGGACGCCGGCAGAACGTTTGCGCCGACCCAGGCGAGGCCGAGCGTCAGCACCAGGCCCTTCAGCCAGTCTCTTCTCTTGATCATCGATTTCCCTCCAACGATGCGTGATATCTCTTAGGATACAACGATATCGCCTCCTGATTACCGTTGTATCTGTTGAAATACAATGCTCCTCAAAAGGGCTAGCGTAATACCCGTGAGCTTGTGGCCGCCCGGCAAAACCGGTGCAGCATTCCTGCGGTGGGCGCGATTGGGCTTGCGGTGATGTCCGGGCGGCCTAAATTGCGGCCTCGATCCCCTGACATGGAGCGGACGTGCAATGGAAACGGCAGTGAAGCTTGAAGAAAGCTGGAAGGAAGCGTTGGCACCGGAGTTCGCCAGCACCTATATGGCCGACCTCAAGCAGTTCCTCGTGGCCCAGAAGAACGAGGGCCGGCAGATTTTCCCTCGGGGACCTGAGTATTTTCGCGCGCTCGACCTGACGCCGCTCGACAAGGTCCGTGTCGTCATCCTCGGCCAGGATCCCTATCACGGGGACGGCCAGGCGCACGGGCTCTGCTTCAGCGTTCGCCCCGGTGTCCGGACGCCGCCGTCGCTGGTCAACATCTACAAGGAACTGAATTCCGATCTCGGCATTCCGCCGGCGCGTCACGGTTTTCTCGAAAGCTGGGCGAAACAGGGCGTGCTGCTTTTGAACAGCGTGCTGACGGTGGAGCGCGGCAATGCGGCGTCGCACCAGGGTCGCGGCTGGGAAAAGTTCACGGATGCGATCATCCGCGCGGTCAACGAGGCCGAGCATCCCGTCGTCTTCATGCTCTGGGGCTCCTATGCGCAGAAGAAGGCGGCCTTCGTCGACCGCTCACGCCATCTGGTCTTGAGGGCGCCGCATCCGTCGCCGCTTTCGGCCCATTCCGGCTTTCTTGGCTGCCGCCATTTTTCCCAGGCCAATGCCTTCCTTGAAAGCAAGGGCTTCGATCCGATCGACTGGCGGCTGCCCGAGAATCCGGCTGCGGACATCAACTGACGGCTTGGCGTGATTGACGGCTTCGTCGTCGCCCTGAGGTCTTGCCATGGCGGCGGCGATCCGCCTAAGACGCCCGAACGAAATGGCGGAGGCGGGCATGCGCAAAATTCTGATCATCGGCATCGGTTCGGGAAATCCGGAACATATGACCGTGCAGGCGATCAATGCGCTGAACCGGGCCGACGTGCTCTTCATCCCGACCAAGGGCGCCAAGAAAACCGAGCTTGCCGAGGTACGCCGCGACATCTGCGCCCGCTACGTCACGCGCAAGGACAGCCGCACCGTCGAGTTCGCGGTGCCGGTGCGGCGCACCGAGGGCGTCAGTTACGACGGCAGCGTCGACGACTGGCACGCCCAGATCGCCGCGATCTATGAAGGGCTTCTGTCAAAGGAATTGGGCGACGAGGGAACCGGCGCGTTTCTCGTCTGGGGCGACCCGATGCTCTATGACAGCACCATTCGCATCGTCGAGCGGGTCAAGGCGCGGGGGCAGGTCGCCTTCGATTACGACGTCATTCCCGGGATCACCAGCCTGCAGGCGCTGTGCGCCAGCCACCGCATTCCGCTGAACCTCGTCGGCAAGCCGGTGGAGATCACCACCGGGCGCCGGCTGCACGAGAGTTTTCCGCAGAAGAGCCAGACCTCGGTCGTCATGCTCGATGGCGAACAGGCGTTCCAACGGATCGACGATCCGGACGCTGAGATCTTCTGGGGCGCCTATCTCGGCACGCCAGATGAGATCGTCATTTCCGGCCGCGTGGCTGCGGTGAAGGACCGGATCCTTGAAACGCGGGCCGCGGCGCGCGCGAAGATGGGATGGATCATGGACATCTATCTCCTGCGCAAGGGCGCCGACTTCGACGAGTGACGGCAAGGACCGATCCGCGTCGTGTTTGATCTCACTCAAGGTTTGCGGCTGTGTTATAGCGTCTTAAGAGGCTTCTTCAGGGAGGAGAGCCTCACGTGATGACGGATTTGATGACCAGCTGCGCCCTTCCATCGACCGGAGATGCCGGTACCGCCGCTTCGATGCGCCGCGGTGCCTGCCCGTCTTTGGCAGAGCCGATGCAGACCGGCGACGGCCTGCTTGTCAGGCTGAGGCCGACGGACGACAGTCTGACACTGCCGAAGGTCATTGCACTTGCCGCTGCTGCCGAGCGCTTCGGCAACGGCATCATCGAGATCACCGCGCGCGGAAACCTGCAGCTTCGCGGCTTGAGCGCGGCTTCGGTGCCGATGCTGGCGCAGGCGATCGGCGATGCGGAGATCACGATAGCCGAGGGCCTCGCGATCGAGGTGCCGCCTCTCGCCGGCATCGACCCGGACGAGATCGCCGACCCCCAGACGATTGCCTGCGAGCTTCGTGACGCGCTTCTCGCGCGCCAGGTGCCGTTGAAGCTTGCGCCCAAACTATCCGTCGTCATCGATAGTGGCGGCCGCTTCGGTCTTGGCGCCGTGGTTGCCGACATTCGCCTTCAGGCGGTTTCGACTGTCGAGGGTGCAGCCTGGGTTCTGTCGCTTGGCGGCACGGCGGCGAAGGCATCGATCGTCGGGACGTTTGCCGGCGACGCGGTCGTACCGGCGCTGCTCACCGTTCTCGAGAAACTGGCGAGCCTGGGCACGGCGGCGCGCGGGCGTGATCTGGACCCGGCGGACATTCGCGCGCTCTGTCGTTGTGAAACATCGAGCGTACGCCCGGTCGTTCCGCGTTCGGCCGCCATACCCGGCATTCACACGCTGGGTAGCGCCGGCACCGTTCTTGGCCTCGGTCTGGCCTTTGCTCAAGTGGAGGCCGCCGCGCTGGCATCCTACCTCCAGCAGGTCCAGGACCTTGGTGCGTGCGCGATCCGGCTTGCGCCGGGGCACGCCTTCTTCGTGCTCGGCCTTCGCCCCGAGGCGGCGACGATGGCGCAGAGCCTGGCGAAGGCACACGGTTTTCGCATTGCCGAAGAGGATCCGCGCAACGCGATCGCCACCTGCGCCGGCAGCAAGGGTTGCGCGTCGGCGCGGATGGAGACCAAGGGCATGGCTGAGCGGCTCGTCGAGGCGGCGCCGGAGCTGCTCGACGGGTCGCTGACCGTGCATCTCTCCGGCTGCGCCAAGGGCTGCGCCCGGCCGAAGCCGTCCGAACTGACGTTCGTCGGTGCGCCATCAGGATACGGGCTTGTCGTAAATGGGGCTGCCAATGGCTTGCCAAGCGCCTACACCGATGAGAATGGAATGGGATCCGCACTTGCCCGGCTCGGCCGGCTGGTGCGGCAAAACAAAGACGCTGGCGAATCGGCGCAGTCCTGTCTTACACGGCTCGGAGCTGCGCGCGTCTCGGCAGCGTTCGAACAGGGATAGACATGCCTGAGTATGATTACATTCGCGATGGCAACGCCATCTACGAGCGTTCCTTCGCCATCATTCGCGCCGAGGCCGATCTTTCGCGCTTCTCCGAGGACGAAGCGGATCTGGCGGTGCGCATGGTGCATGCCTGCGGCTCCGTCGAGGCGACCAGGCAGTTCGTGTTTTCTCCCGATTTCGTAAGCTCCGCCCGTACCGCGTTGAAGGCCGGTGCGCCGATCCTCTGCGATGCCGAGATGGTTGCGCATGGTGTGACCCGCGCACGTCTTCCGGCCGGCAACGAGGTGATCTGCACGCTGCGCGATCCGCGCACGCCCGAGATCGCCGCCGAGATCGGCAACACGCGCTCCGCCGCAGCCCTGAAGCTCTGGAGCGAGCGTCTTGCCGGTTCGGTGGTCGCCATCGGCAACGCACCGACGGCGCTGTTCTTCCTCTTGGAAATGCTGCGTGACGGCGCGCCGAAGCCGGCAGCGATCCTCGGCATGCCCGTCGGTTTCGTCGGTGCGGCGGAATCGAAGGATGCGCTCGCCGAGAATTCGTACGGCGTTCCCTTCGCCATCGTGCGCGGCCGCCTCGGTGGCAGCGCCATGACGGCAGCGGCGCTCAACTCCCTCGCGAGGCCGGGCCTGTGAGCGGCGCAGGTGTGGGACGCCTGATCGGCGTTGGAACCGGCCCCGGCGATCCGGAGCTTCTGACGGTCAAGGCGGTCAAAGCGCTGGGGCAAGCCGATGTGCTTGCCTATTTCGCCAAGGCCGGGCGCAGCGGCAACGGTCGCGCCGTGGTCGAGGGACTGCTGAAGCCGGATCTCGTGGAACTGCCGCTCTACTATCCGGTGACGACCGAGATCGACAAGGACGACGGCGCCTACAAGAGCCAGATCACCGATTTCTACAATGCGTCGGCCGAAGCCGTGGCGGCACATCTTCTCGCCGGTCGTACGGTCGCCGTGCTCAGCGAAGGCGATCCGCTGTTTTATGGCTCCTACATGCACCTGCATGTGCGGCTCGCAAACCGGTTCCCGGTCGAGGTGATCCCCGGCATTACCGCCATGTCCGGTTGCTGGTCGCTTGCCGGCCTGCCGCTGGTACAGGGCGATGACGTGCTCTCCGTGCTTCCGGGCACCATGGCCGAAGCCGAGCTTGGCCGCAGGCTGAAGGATACCGAAGCGGCCGTGATCATGAAGGTGGGGCGCAACCTGCCGAAGATCCGCCGCGCGCTTGCCGCCTCCGGCCGCCTCGCCCAGGCCGTCTATGTCGAGCGCGGCACGATGAAGAACGCGGCGATGACGGCGCTCGCCGAGAAGGCAGACGACGATGCGCCCTATTTCTCGCTGGTGCTCGTTCCCGGCTGGAAGGACCGGCCATGACCGGCACGCTCTATGTCGTCGGCACCGGACCGGGCAGCGCCAAGCAGATGACGCCGGAAACGGCGGAAGCCGTTGCCGCCGCTCAGGAGTTCTACGGCTACTTTCCCTATCTCGACCGGCTGAACCTCCGACCCGATCAGGTGCGCGTCGCCTCCGACAACCGTGAGGAACTCGATCGGGCGCAGGTCGCGCTGACGCGGGCGGCGGCAGGCGTGAAGGTCTGTATGGTCTCCGGTGGCGATCCCGGCGTCTTTGCGATGGCGGCGGCCGTTTGCGAGGCGATCGACAAGGGCCCAGAGGAATGGAAGTCGGTCGAACTGGTAATCACGCCCGGCGTCACAGCGATGCTTGCCGTTGCCGCCCGTATCGGGGCGCCGCTCGGCCATGATTTCTGCGCGATCTCGCTTTCCGACAATCTGAAGCCCTGGGAAGTCATCACAAGGCGGCTCAGGCTGGCGGCGGAAGCGGGCTTCGTCATTGCGCTCTACAATCCGATCAGCAAGGCGCGGCCGTGGCAACTGGGCGAAGCCTTCGAGCTTCTGCGCGGCGTCTTGCCGGCAACGGTTCCGGTGATCTTCGGCCGCGCGGCCGGGCGGCCGGACGAGCGGATCGCCGTGATGCCGCTCGGCGAGGCCGATGCCAACCGCGCCGACATGGCGACCTGCGTCATCATCGGTTCGCCCGAGACGCGCATCGTCGAGCGCGACGGCCAGCCGGACCTCGTCTACACGCCGCGCTTCTATGCAGGGGCGAGCCAGTGAGCGATGCGGTCGAGCGCCTCGTCGCAATTGCCCACCGTCGGCACGTCCGCGGGCTTGCGCCGCTCGACCATGATCACCTCGATGCCGAGCCGGCGCGCTGCGGCGATCTTGCCGTAGGTGGCGCTGCCGCCGCTGTTCTTGGCGACGATAACGTCGATCTTCCGGCTCTTGAGCAGCTCGGCTTCGTCGGCTTCCTTGAAAGGACCGGTTGCAAGAATCGCCTCCTGGTCGGGAAGATCGAGCGGCGGCGTGACCGGATCGACGCTGCGGATGACGTAGTTGTGCTGAGGCGCGACTTCGAAATGGAAGGCTTCCTGCCGGCCGATGGCGAGGAAGACGCGGCGCCTTCGATCGCCAAGCGCACTGACCGCCTCGACAACGCTATCGACCAGGGTCCAGCGATCGCCGGGCAGGGGCAACCATTCCGGTCGGCGGAGGGCGAGCAGCGGCACGCCCGTTCTTTGCGCCGCCTCGGCGGCATTGTGCGAAATGCGCGCGGCAAAGGGGTGCGTCGCATCGACCAGCAGCGCGATCTTCTTGTCGTGCAGGAAATGCGCCAGCCCTTCGGCGCCGCCGAAGCCGCCGATGCGGGTCCTGACCGGTTGCGGCCGCGGGTCCGCGGTGCGGCCGGCGAGCGAGATGGCGGTATCAAAACGGATATCTTCGGCCAGACGGCGTGCGAGTTCGCGTGCCTCGGTGGTGCCACCCAATATCAGAATACGAGGTTTTTCCATGGCTGACGTGTCGAACAGCGAATCCGCCATCGTCTCCCCCTGGCTGACCGTCATCGGTATCGGTGAGGATGGTGTAGCGGGTCTCGGCGACGAGGCCAAGCGGCTGATCGCCGAGGCACCGGTTGTCTACGGCGGCCACCGCCATCTGGAACTTGCGGCCTCCCTCATCGCCGGCGAAGCGCACAATTGGCAAAGCCCGCTGGAGCGCTCGGTCGTCGAGATCGTCGCGCGCCGCGGCAGCCCGGTGGTGGTACTCGCCTCGGGCGACCCGTTCTTCTTCGGCGTCGGCGTGACGCTGGCGCGCCGGATCGCGTCCGCCGAAATCCGCACGCTGCCGGCCCCTTCCTCGATCAGCCTTGCCGCCTCGCGCCTCGGCTGGGCGCTGCAGGATGCGACGCTCGTTTCCGTGCATGGCCGACCGCTCGATCTGGTGCGGCCGCACCTGCATCCCGGCGCCAAGGTGTTGACGCTGACGTCGGACGGTGCGGGTCCGAGGGACCTGGCCGAACTGCTGGTTTCAAGCGGCTTCGGTCAGTCGCGGCTGACGGTTCTGGAGGCGCTTGGTGGCGCCGGCGAACGGGTGACGACGCAGATTGCCTCGCGCTTCATGCTCGGCCTCGTGCATCCTTTGAACGTTTGCGCCATCGAGGTGACGGCCGACGAGGGCGCGCGCGTCTTGCCGCTTGCCGCTGGCCGCGACGACGCGCTGTTCGAACATGACGGGCAGATCACCAAGCGGGAAGTGCGGGCGCTGACGCTCTCGGCGCTTGCGCCGCGCAAGGGCGAGTTGCTCTGGGATATCGGCGGCGGCTCCGGGTCGATCGGTATCGAATGGATGCTGGCCGACCCGACCATGCAGGCGATCACCATCGAGGTGGAGCCGGAGCGGGCAGCGCGTATCGGCCGCAACGCGACGATGTTCGGCGTGCCCGGGCTGACCGTGGTCGAAGGCGAGGCGCCGGCGGCGCTTGCCGGCCTGCCGCAGCCGGACGCGATCTTCATCGGTGGCGGTGGCAGCGAAGACGGCGTGATGGAAGCGGCGATCGACGCGCTCAAGTCAGGCGGACGGCTGGTTGCCAATGCGGTGACGACGGACATGGAGGCGGTGCTGCTCGAACATCATGCGCGGCTCGGCGGTTCGCTGATCCGTATCGACATCGCACGGGCGGGACCGATCGGTGCCATGATCGGCTGGAAGCCGGCCATGCCGGTCACCCAGTGGTCTTGGACGAAGGGCTAAAGCCCAGAAAAAGCATGACGCGGTCTTGCGTCAGGACTGCGTAAGAAAAAGAAAGAGCAACCTATGACGGTACATTTCATCGGCGCCGGCCCGGGAGCTGCAGACCTGATCACGGTGCGCGGTCGCGATCTGATCGGGCGCTGCCCGGTCTGCCTCTATGCCGGCTCGATCGTCTCGCCGGAACTGCTGCAATATTGCCCGCCGGGCGCGCGCATAATCGATACGGCACCAATGTCGCTCGACGAAATCGAGGCGGAGTATCTCAGAGCCGAAGCTGATGGTCTGGACGTGGCCCGTCTGCATTCCGGCGACCTCTCGGTCTGGAGCGCGGTGGCCGAGCAGATCCGCCGGCTGGAAAAGCACGGCATCGGCTATACGATGACGCCGGGAGTTCCCTCTTTTGCCGCGGCTGCCGCAGCGCTTGGGCGTGAACTGACCATTCCGGCGGTGGCCCAGAGCCTGGTGCTGACCCGCGTTTCCGGCCGCGCTTCACCGATGCCGAACAGCGAAACGCTTGCCGCCTTCGGTGCCACCGGCTCGACGTTGGCGATCCACCTTGCGATCCATGCGCTGCAGCAGGTGGTCGAGGAATTGACACCGCTCTACGGTGCCGACTGCCCGGTCGCCATCGTCGTCAAGGCCTCCTGGCCGGACGAGCGGGTGGTGCGCGGCAAGCTCGGTGATATCGCCGCCAAGGTGGCGGAAGAGCCGATCGAGCGCACGGCGCTGATCTTCGTTGGTCCGGGGCTAGAAGCCTCCGATTTCCGCGAAAGCTCGCTCTACGATCCCGCTTATCAGCGGCGTTTCAGAGGGCGTGGCGAATAGGCCACGCTCCCATGGGAGCAACCCAAGCTTCCAGCCTGAACGCGTCTTGAAATCTATTCTGCCGGTTCTTCGCGGGGCGGTCGCTGCTTGAGCGGGACGCCGCGCTTTTCCTCGACGCGGTCGCGGTAGAGCGCCGCCTGGCCGAGCAGCATCAGCGTCACCGGCGTGGTAACGACGACGAAGACGATGATCAGGATCTCGTGGAACACCCAGCGGCTCTGCAGCACGGCAAAGCAGATGATCGAGGCGGTGCAGATCATCAGCACGCCGCCGCTGGTCGCGAGCGTCGGCGCGTGCAGGCGCTCGTAGAAGCTCGTAAACCGGAGCAGGCCGACGGAGCCGATCAGCGCCACCGCGGCGCCGAGAACGGTCAGCCCGCAGACGAGCACGGCGGCCCAGACGGGAAGATCGGTGAGGTGGCTCATTCGATGATCTCCCCGCGCATCAGGAACTTGCCGAAGGCGATCGACGAGACGAAGCCGATCAAAGCCACGATCAGTGCGGACTCGAAATAGAGCGAGTTGGCCGTGCGGATGCCGAAGGTCAAGAGCATGAGCATGGCGTTGATGTAGAGCGTGTCGAGGCCGAGGATGCGGTCCTGGGCGCGCGGTCCTCGCACCATGCGATAGAAGGCAAAGGCCATCGCCAGGCCGAGCATGATCTGGGCAATCAGGATCGACCAGATGATTGAAAGTTCCATCATCCGAATATCTCCTTCAGGGCGGTCTCGTAGCGCCTGACCGTATCGAGCCAGATGTCCTCGTTTTCCATGTCGAGCACGTGGAAGAGCAGCGACTTGCGGCCGCGATCGTATTCGAGCCAGGCCGTTCCCGGCGTCGCGGTCATGACACAGGCAAGCAGCGCCAGGGCGTTTTCGTCTTCCAGATCGAGATCGATGGTCAGGAAGCCCGAGTTCGGTGGGCGGCGCTGGCCACGCAGGATGACGGCGATGACCGCGATGTTCGAGCGGATCACATCGAGGGCGACGGCAAAGCCGAAGCGCACGATCAACAGGATCCGACGCGGATGCGATCGCATGAGGCCGAGCTTCAGCGTCACCCAGCCGAGACCGGTTGCCAATATCGTCCCCATGAGGAAGGTGCCGGGTGCGACCGACTGATTGAGCAGGAGCCAGATGACGAGCAGCCCGACGGAGAGAAGCGGATAGGGGAGCCAGGTGCGCATCGTCTACTGCCCTCCCGCCCGGGGCGCCGTGAGCACCCGTTCCGTGTAACCCGTGGGATCGAACAGCGAATCCGCCGTTGCCTGCATGTAGCGCATGGCCGGCCCGGCCTGCACGCTCAAGAAGATGCAGGCCGCGAGCAGCACGACCACGGGGGTGATCTCGATGACGACGACGCGTGGCACGGTGTTTTCGATCGAGGCCCAGAAGGTACGGATGCCGACGCGGTTCATCGCGATCATCGCGGCGAGACCGGAAAGGATCAGCAGCGTGACATAGGTCCAGTCGGCGGCGGAAATCGTCGGCGCGGCTTCTGCTCCCGACAGGCCGAAGAGACCGCCGAGGATGGCGAACTTGGCGACAAAGCCGGAGAGCGGCGGCAGGCCCGCAAGCAGGAGGGCGCAAAGGCAGAAGCAAAGGCCGAGGATCGCCATTGTGCCGGGAATCGCGGCTCCGACTTCTTCTTCCTCTTCGTCCTCGTCGGCGTCGCCATAGGCTTCCATCGTCACCGCCAGAACGTCGGCGCCGGCGTCACGGCCGCGCTCGACCAGTTCAATCAGCAGGAAGAAAGCGGCGATCGTCAGCGTCGAGCTGACAAGATAGAAGAGCGCACCGGCGATCATGCTCGGATGGCCGAGGCCGATGGCGCCGAGCAGCGTGCCGGAGGAGACCAGCACCGAATAGGCGGCGAGGCGCCCCATGGCCTGCGACGCGAGCACGCCGATGGCACCAAACGCGATCGTCAGCAGGCCGCCTGCAAGCAGGACCGGCTGGCCGAAACCGGCAGACGCGCCGGCGCTCGCACCGAAGACCAGCAGGGAAAACCTGAGAATGACATAGATGCCGACCTTGGTGAGGATCGCAAAGACCGCGGCGACCGGCGGCGTCGCGGCCGAATAGGCCGTCGGCAGCCAGAAGCTCAAGGGCCACATGCCGGCCTTCACCAGGAAGGCGACACCGAGCACGCCGGCGCCGACCTCGACCATCTGGCGATCCTCCGGCGAGAGCGTTGCCAGCTTCATCGAGAGATCGGCCATGTTGAGCGTGCCGGTCGCGCCGTAGATCAGGCTGACGCCGATCAGGAACAGCGACGACGCCGCAAGGTTGATCGCGACATAGTGCAGTCCCGCCTTGACGCGCAGCGGCCCGGAGCCGTGCAGCAGCAGCCCGTAGGACGCCGCCAGCATGATCTCGAAGAAGACGAAGAGGTTGAAGAGGTCGCCGGTTAGGAACGAGCCGTTGAGGCCGGCGATCAGCAACTGGAACAGCGAATGGAAGTGGTGGCCGGCGGTGTGCCAGCGCGCGATCGAATAGGCCTGGGCGGCTAGCGCCAGTCCGCTCGTCAGGCACAGCATCAGCGCCGACAGACGGTCGAGAACGAGCACGATGCCGAAGGGGGCGGGCCAGT
Organism: Ensifer sp. ZNC0028; assembly: GCF_000799055.1. Taxonomy (NCBI): domain Bacteria; kingdom Pseudomonadati; phylum Pseudomonadota; class Alphaproteobacteria; order Hyphomicrobiales; family Rhizobiaceae; genus Ensifer; species Ensifer sp. ZNC0028. Next base: position 38,702 of record NZ_JTLA01000071.1, on the reverse strand, counting down.
TGCCGAGCTGATAGACGCCATTGCCCGCGGGCGCTCCGTCCATCGAGGCGATCCGCATCAGCACGATCGAGAGGATGAAGAGCGCGAGCGTCGAGACGAAGCTCATCACGCCCTTGAGCGAGCGGTTGCGCTCGTCGATCGGGATCATTGCTGCGCCGACCATCAGCGGCAGCAGGATCGGCAGGATCAGCAGGTGGTGCATCCAGTTAGTCATGGCGCTGCTCCCTGCCGTCGACATGGTCGGTGCCGGTGAAGCCGCGCGAGGCGAGTAGCACGACGAGGAAGAGCGCGGTCATGGCAAAGCCGATGACGATGGCTGTCAGGACGAGGGCCTGCGGCACCGGATCGGTGAAACGGCTGAGATCGCCGACGCCACCCGGTTCCAGCACCGGTGGCGCGTTCACGCGAAGGCGCCCCATGCCGAAGATGAAGAGGTTGACGGCGTAGGAGAGCAGCGAGAGGCCGATGATCACCTGATAGGTGCGCGGACGCAGCAGCAGGTAAACGCCGGAAGCTGTGAGGACGCCGATTGCGGCAGAGAGAATGATCTCCATCAGCGTGCCTCCTTTCGCATGGCGCGCGCATGGGCACGCGGCGCGCGGATCGACTGGTGGGCAAGCGCGATCAGGATCAGCACGGTTGCGCCGAGCACCAGCGAGAACACGCCGAGATCGAAGAACAGGGCGCTCGCCAGCGGGAACTTGCCGATGATCGGCAGCGTCACGTATTGCGCATGGGACGTCAGGAACGGATAGCCGAAGAACCAGGAACCGATGCCGGTTGCGGCCGCCACCAGAAGGCCGATGCTCATCCAGCGCAGCGGATGGATGCGCAGCCGTTCCTCGACCCAGCGGGTTCCGCCGGACATGTATTGCAGGATGAAGCCGATCGACATGGCGATGCCGGCAGCAAAGCCGCCGCCCGGCAGGTCATGGCCACGCAGGAAGAGGTAGGCTGCGAGCATGCCGATGACCGGGAACATCCAGCGCATGATCACCGACGGCACGAACAGGTATTCGGCGACGCTGTCACCCTTGTTGCGGTCTGGATGATCGTCGTCGAAGGCGTTCTGGACGCGCTGCTGTTCCGGCGCCTCCAGGCTGTCGGCCTGCGGGCGGAAGCGCAGCAGCAAGGCGAAGACGGTGAGCGCGACGATCGCCAACACCGCGATCTCGCCGAGCGTATCGAAGCCGCGGAAGTCGACGAGGATGACGTTGACGACATTGGTGCCGCCGCCTTCCTTGTAGGCGCGCTCGAGGAAGTAGCTTGCGATCGTGTCGGGCATGGGCCGGGTCATCATCGTATAGGCGATCAGCGCCACACCGCCGCCGGCGACGACCGCCAGCAGGAAGTCACGCAAGCGCCGGAAGCGGACCTTCAGCGACAACAGTTCGGTTTCCTCGGTGTCCTCGATGCGCTTCGGCAGCCACCGCAAGCCGAGCAGGATCAGCACCGTCGTGACGATCTCGACGAGGAGCTGCGTTACCGCCAGATCGGGCGCGGAAAGCCAGACGAAGGTCAGGCAGGTGGTGAGCCCGGCGCCGCCGAGCAGCACGAGCGCTGCCAGCCGGTGGAACTTTGCCAGGATCGCCGCACCGATGGCGCAGGCGATGCCGATCGCCCAGAGCAGGGCGAAGGCCGGATCGATGCTGCGCACGAGAAGCGGCGGCAGCTCGAAATGATTGAGAAGCAGTGGCAGCGCGCCGGCGGCGATCGCGATGAAGACGAGGAAGCGCATCTGCGGCTGCAGCCGCCGCGTGCCGAGGCGTTGCTCGAGAAAGCGCGCCCATTTCCAGGAGAGCGTTACCAGCACGCGCTCGAAGATGCGCTGGCCATGCAGCAGGCGGAAGACCGGCGGCCCTTCGACGCTGGTGGCGAGATAGTTGCGCATCAGGAAGTAGAGGCCAATGCCGCCGAGAAGCGCCACGAAGCTCATGATCAGCGGCAGGTTCCAGCCGTGCCAGACGGAAAGACTGTAATAGGGCGTGTTGGCGCCGAGAATGGAGACGACCGCCGTGTGCAGGAACGGGCCGATGGTGATCGCCGGGATGATGCCGACGACGAGGCAGGCAAGCACCAGGAACTCGATCGGCACGCGCATCCAGCGCGGCGGCTCGTGCGGCACCTTCGGCAGGTCCTCCGGCGTCTTGCCGAAGAAGACGCTGTGGATGAAGCGCAGCGAATAGGTGACCGCGAACATGCCGGCGAGCGTCGCGACATAGGGCGTCATCGTGTCGAGAATGTTGGCCTGGTGCGTTTCGATCGCTTCGGCGAAGAACATTTCCTTGGAGATGAAGCCGTTCAAGAGCGGCACGCCGGCCATGGCCGCGCTCGCGACCATGGCGAGCACCGCCGTTCCAGGCATATACCTGATCAGCCCTCCGAGCTTGCGCATGTCGCGCGTTCCGGTCTCGTGGTCGATGATGCCGGCCGCCATGAACAGCGACGCCTTGAAGGTCGCGTGGTTGACGATGTGGAACACCGCGGCGACCGCGGCCAGCGGGCTGCCGAGGCTCAGGAGCACGGTGATCAGGCCGAGATGGCTGATGGTGGAATAGGCGAGCAGGCCTTTGAGGTCCTGCTGGAAGATGGCGAAATAGGCGCCGAGCAGCAGCGTCGAAAGACCGGCGAGGCCGACGATCCAGAACCAGGCCTCGGTGCCGGCCATCACCGGCCAGAGGCGCGCCAGCAGGAAGACGCCGGCCTTCACCATGGTTGCCGAGTGCAGGTAGGCCGAGACCGGCGTCGGCGCCGACATGGCGTGCGGCAGCCAGAAATGGAACGGGAACTGCGCGCTCTTCGTCAACGCACCGAGCAGCACCAGGATCAAGACCGGTATGTAGAGCGGCGAGTTGCGGATGAGGTCGCCGGAGGCGAGCACGACGTCGAGATCGTAGCTGCCGACGATGCGGCCCATCAGAAGCAGGCCGACGAGCATGCAGAGGCCGCCGGTGCCGGTCACCGTTAGCGCCATGCGTGCGCCGTCACGGGCGTGCGCATTGTGGTGCCAGTAGCCGATCAATAGGAAGGAGACGATGCTCGTCAGTTCCCAGAAGACGGCGAGCAGGATGAGATTGCCAGATAGCACGACACCGAGCATCGAGCCCATGAAGGCAAGGAACAGCGACAGGAAGCGTGGAACGGGATCTTCCGCCGCCATGTAGTAGCGGGCGTAAAGCACCACGAGCACGCCGATCGCAGTCACCAGAACCGTGAAGAGCCAGGCGAAGCCGTCCATCCGGAGCGTGAAGTTGAGGCCGAGTTCCGGAAGCCAGGCGATGTCGTAGCGCAGGACGCCGCCGGAAGTGACGAAGGGATAGAGACCGGCGGCGACGAGGAAACACAGGAGCGCAATCGCTCCTGCAAACCAGGCCGTCGCACCGCGCTGATCGGGCGGAAAGAAGATTGCAAGAAGGCTTCCCGCAAATGGGGCGAGAATGAAGACAGAAAGCAATTTTCCCGCGTATTCGATCGTACCGTTCCCTTCGTTCGGGTTCATGGAGAGCGGGCACCCGAGCGCCGTGCTTTCCGAAAAGAATGCACAGGAAACGCACCAGGATTTTGATTCTAGAGCATCTTTTCCGCTTTCAGTGGTTCCACTTGAAGCGGGACACTCTAGAGGCCCGAAAGGGCGGTCGCATCAGCGACTGCCGCAGGTGATGCCGCCATTCCCATGAAGCGGAGGCAGGCAATTGTTTTTATGGCGATTCGCGGCAGGGCTGCCAAGCCTCAAGCCTGCGAAAAATGCACGCACCTGCGTTTTTAACAGGCGCCGAAGCCTATCTCAGGCTGCCAGCCACCGGCGCTCGAAGGCGAAGGTCGCAAGGTCGTTGGCGCTCATGGGCCGCGCGAAGGCATAACCCTGCAGCCCGTGGCAGCCGAGTTCCTTCAGGATAGCAGCGTGTTCGAGGGTCTCGACGCCTTCGGCGATCACCTCGATGCCGAGCGATGTGCCGATATCGATGATGGACTCGACCAGGCGTTTTTCGGCCGGCGACTTCAGGATCGGCAGGACGAGCTGGCGGTCGATCTTCAAGCGCCGCGGCGTCAGCTTCAAGAGGCTGACGATGGATGCATAGCCGGTGCCGAAATCGTCGATCTCGATGTCGATGCCGAGTTCCTTGATCCGACGGATGTTCGACAGAACCGTCACGTCGCTCTCGTCGAAGGAGATCGATTCCAACAGTTCGAACGACAGGCGGCCCGCCGGGATCTGCAGCTGCTCCAGGCGCTCGATCAGATTTTCGTCGTGAAGCCGCGCATAGGAGAGATTGACCGAGACCTTGGGGATATGAATGCCGCTCGCTTCCCAGCGGTAGATCTGGAACAGCGCCTGCTCCAGGATCGCCTGGTCGATCGAGGCCACGACGTTGATGTCTTCGGCCGTCTTCAGGAACGTGTGCGGACCAAGCAGGCCCTTGGTCGGATGATCCCAGCGCGCCAGCGCCTCGACACCGATGATGTCCAGCGAGCGCGGACAGAACTGCGGCTGGAAATGCGCGATGAACTCGTTGTGCTCGAGCCCGCGCAGGATCTCGTCGGCGGTCTGCTTGGTCTTGAAGACTGCCGTCTTCAGTTCGCCGGTGAAGATCTCGTGCCGGTTGCGGCCGCGGCGCTTGGCCTCATAGAGCGCGATGTCGGCATTGACGAGCACGTGCGACAGCTCTTCGTTCGCCTGGCTCTGGGCGGCGATGCCGATGCTGACGCCGATGCGGCACTCCTGGTCCTTGTAGCGGACGGGCACGCTCATCGCCTCGATGATGCGCGACGCCAGCCGGGCGTCCGGCTCCATGCCGCCATCCTGGCGGACGAGGACGAATTCGTCGCCGCCGATGCGGGCGACGAAGTCCTTTTCGTCGGCATTGCCGCGCAGCAATTCGGCGGCATGCCTGAGGATCTCGTCGCCGGCCGCGTGGCCGAGCGTATCGTTGATCTGCTTGAACCGGTCGAGATCCATGTGGAAGATGCTGAGCTTCGCCTCGCGCGCGAAATGCCGGTCGCGCTCAGCCAGGACCTGGTCGAGGAAGCGGCGGTTCGGCAGGCCGGTCAGCGGATCGTGCAGCGCGTTGAACTCCATGCGATGACGCGCCGCTTCGAGTTCGACGCTGTGCGCCTCGGCCGTGCGTTTGGCTTCGAAAAGCGTTTCGCGGGTCTCGAAGTCGGCGGTCACGTCCCAGTTGACCCCGACGATCTTCCGGTGGCCGTCGGCGCCGATGTAGAAAGAACCGTTGGCCCGGATGTGGCGCGTGCCGCCGTCGGGCAGGCGGACGCGGAAATCGGAATTGTAGGCGAGCCCGGATTCCAGCGCCTCGGCAAATTCCCGTTCGGCGCGGTCGAGATCGTCCGGGTGCAGCGTGTCCTTCCAGTCGTCATAGGCCTGGCGCAACGATGCCGTCCGTCCATAGAGCTCCTTGGTCCGATCGTCCCAGAGCAGCTTCCTGCTGGCGACGTCGAGTTCCCAGATGCCGATCTGGGAGGAGTCGAGCGCGATCTTCAGCCGATGGGAGAGCTCCTGGAGCTGCGCCTTGCTGTGCCTGAGGGCACGAATGTTGCCTTGCCGCTCGGTCAGGAGGCGCCCGGTCAACACCATCGGCAGGATAATCATCAGGCCGCCAATGACGATGAGGCCGCGAATGAGCCAGGCATTGCCAGCCGTCGTCGGCCAGCCGCCCTTCGGAACGGCGGCGATATGCCAGGAGCCGCCGGGCAGAAGCACGGTCATTTCGACCGGTGCATCGCGGAAAATGTTCGCGTCGCCGTAAAAGACCGGACCCTGCGCGCCCGTGCCGTCCCGACCGGCAATGGCGACGTCGATGCCGAGTTCGTCGGAAGAAAGGCCGCTGTCGCGATAGAGCCGGTCCACGTCGATGATGGCCGAGACGATGCCCCAGAAGCGGTTGCTGCCGCCGCCCGCATCGATCGACACGGGGAAGCGGCCGATCAGGCCCTTGCCGCCCTGGACGAGATCGACAGGCCCGGCAAGCACCATCTGGCCGGTGTCCTTTACGCGCATGACGGCGGCGCGCTGCGCCTCGTTCTTGCGATAGTCGAGGCCGAGGGCGCGGCGATTTTGTTCGAGCGGATAGACGAGCGAGACGATCAGATTGGGCGCAGCGGCGATGCTGCGCAATTGTGAGCGCTCGGTGAAGACACTGCGCGCCAGAGCGGCGAAACGCTGCTGGTCCATCGCCGGCTCGGTGACCAGGGTGCCGATCAGCCCGCGAACGAGCTGGATGTTGCCATTGACGTTGGCCTCGAGCTTGGAGCGGATGGGGTTGAGTTCCTCGGCGACGCGGGCGCGCTGGCGCGCCTCGTCGACCACCTGGTTCTGGTTGTCCGCAAGGATGCCGGCGACCAGAACCACGAAGGCGGCGATGATCGCCGGAAGATAGCTCGGCGTCAAAACCCTGGAGAGCTTCTTCATTCCGAGGTTGAAAGCATGTCTGGCAGGCACGAAACACCCCGGCGGCACGCGAATGGCTATGTCTTGAGCCGGATAATCCCAAAAGGGTCTTAATAAACCTTGTTTTAGGTGCCGCTTTTATTCCTTCGCGTCTCAGTCACCTTTGCGCTCGGGCAGCTTCTTGTGCTTGGTTTCTGCAAGCTCTTCGAGTTCACCTTCGCTCATGGATTTTTCCATTTCGCGCGACGCGCCCTTAAGGCTGGATTTCTTGACGTCGCCGCGCTTGGCGGCAAGGGCAGCGCCGGCTGCACGCTGCTGGGCTTTCGATTTGGCTGGCATGGCACATCGCCTTTCGGTTGGTTGCTCTGGCCAACGCGAGGCAGCGACGGATGTTCCGCGAAGCTAGGTATTCTCCCGCGCTTCGATCATCGCCTGCAGCGTCTCCAGCCGGTCGGCGTCGCGCGGCAGCTTGTCCTGTCTCAGGCGCGCGATGCGCGGGAAACGCATGGCGACGCCCGACTTGTGCCGGCTCGAGCGGTTGATGCCCTCGAAGGCGACCTCGACGACGAAACCGAAATCGGGTTCCGCCCTGACTGCCCGCACCGGGCCGAAGCGTTCGGTCGTGTTGTCCCGGACGAAGCGGTCGAGGATTTCGAGTTCCGCATCGGTGAAGCCGAAGTAGGCCTTGCCGACGGGCACCAGCGTTTCCTTGCCCTCGATGTCGGTCCAGACGCCGAAGGTGTAGTCGGAGTAATAGCTCGAGCGCTTACCGTGGCCGCGCTGGGCATACATCAGCACCGCGTCGATATTGAAGGGCGCGCGCTTCCACTTGAACCACGGGCCTTTGGCGCGGCCCGGCGTATAGGGCGAATCCAGCCGTTTCAGCATGATGCCTTCGATGACGGGATCCGGCGGATCGGCGCGCAGCCGGTCGAGTTCTTCCCAAGACGAGAAGGGCACCAGCGGCGAGAGGTCGAAATGCTGCGGCGAGGCGCGCTCGACGATGTCGGCGAGCAGCGCGCGTCGTTCGACGAAGCCCAGTGGGCGAACGTCCTCTTCGCCTGAGAAGAGAATGTCATAGGCGCGGACGAAGGCCGGATAGGTTTCGATGAGCTTAGGGCTGACCGCTTTGCGGTTCAACCGTTGCTGCAGGTCGGCGAAAGTTCGGGTAGCGCGGTTGGTGCGCGCGGTGCCGCCGACGAGCAGTTCGCCGTCGATCACTCCGGTAAAGTCGGCGGCTTCAAGTACATCGGGAAAGGCGCCGGAAATCTCGTCGCCGCTGCGGGAATAGAGCCGGCGCACACCGCCGATGTTGGCAAGCTGAACGCGGATGCCGTCCCACTTCCATTCGGCGGCGAAATCCTTTGGGTCGAGCCCGTCGAGATCGCCGTCGCCGACGGGGTTGGCGAGCATGACCGAATGGAAGACGGCCGGCGTCGAAAGCGCGGGCTTTTCCGCCTCTCCCGAAAGCCAGCGGAAGAGCGGCAGGTAAGGAGGCGACAGGCCGTGCCAGAGGGTCTCGATTTCGGCGACGTCCTTGCCGCCCATGTCCGCGAGCGCCTGCTTGGCGAGCTTCGCCGATACGCCGATGCGAAGGCCGCCCGTCACAAGTTTTAGGAAGGCGAAGCGCGCCGAGGTATCCAATCGGTCGAGCATGTCGCGAACGACGCCGCGCACATCGGCGCGTCCGGTCCTTTGCAGGCGCTCGATGGCCTCGCCAAGCGGAATGTCCGCCTCCACGGTGCCGGCAGGCGGCTCCCAGACGAGCGAAACCGTTTCGGCGAGGTCGCCGACATAATCGTAGGAATACTGGAAGAGCACCGCGTCCATGCGTTCGAGCAGGAGGTCGCGGATCATTGCCGGCTTGACCGTGTTGAGCGACAGCGTGCCGGCGATCGCGGCAAGCGCATAGCCGCGATCGGGGTCCGGCGCGGTGCGGAAGTAATCGACAAGCAGGCGGATCTTGGCGTTGCGCTGCGGGCTGAGGACGAGACGGTCGAGCAGTTCGGCGAAGGCGCGCATCCGTCACTCTCCCTCGTCGTCGTAGCCGACGAGATGCAGCGGACGGGCGACGATGCCCTTGAGTTCGCACCAGCGCACCAGTGCCTCCTCCCGCCCGTGCGTGACCCAGACTTCGGCCGGTGCGATCTCGGTGATCGTCGCCGTCAGTTCGGCCCAATCGCAATGGTCGGAGATGATCAAGGGCAGCTCGACGCCGCGCTGTTTCGCCCTTTGCCGGATCAGCATCCAGCCGGAAGCGAAGCTGGCGATCGGGTCGGAGAAGCGCCGCGACCAGCGATCGGCGAAGGCGGCGGGCGGGCCGATCACGATCGTGCCCCTGAAATCCTGCTTGTCGTCGGCTGCAAGCGTTGCCGGGTGCAGGTCGCCAAGGTCGATGCCCTGGCTCTGGTAGTAGTCGCACAGCCGTTGCAGGGCGCCATGGATGAAGATCGGCTGGTGATACCCCTCTTCGCGCAGCAGCGCGATCACCCGCTGCGCCTTGCCGAGCGCATAGGCGCCGACCACGTGGGTGCGCTCGGGGAATTGCGCGAGCGACGTCAGTAATTTGCGCGTTTCCGCGCGGTCGTCCGGGTGGTGGAAGACTGGCAGGCCGAAGGTCGCTTCGGTGATGAAGACATCGCAGGCGACCGGCTCGAAGCCGGCGCAGGTCGGGTCCCGCCGTCGCTTGTAATCGCCTGAGACGACGATGCGTGTACCGTCTGTGCGAACGGAGATCTGCGCCGAGCCGAGCACGTGGCCGGCAGGATAAAAGCCCACCTCGACGCCATTGACGGTGAGCGTTTCGCCAAGGGCGATCGGCTGGCTCGTGCCGCAGAAGTCGTCGCCGTAGCGGATGCGCATGATGTCCAGGGTCTCGCGGGTGGCGAGCACCTGGCCATGGCCGGCGCGGGCATGGTCGGAATGACCATGGGTGATCAGCGCCCTTTCGACCGGTTGAACCGGGTCGATGTAGAAGTCACCGATCGGGCAATAGAGGCCTTTGGGGGCGGGGTAGAGCAGGGCGTCCGGTTTCATGGACTGAAAGATAGCCGGCGAATGCACATTCGCCAGCCGTGTTGTTCAAGTTTTTCGAGGCGCAACATTTGCTGCGCCTCGTTCAGCTTCAACCCGGCAGAACCAGCGTGTCGATGATCAGCTTCAGCGTGCGGGCGGCATCGATGTCGATGCAGGCCTTCTGGCTCGGCAGATCGTCCCAGGGGCTCGGCGGGAACAGCCTGGTGTCGGGGCTCTGGATCGTCTGGCCATCGGCAATGCCGCCGCAGACGACGCGGATCGCGCCGCTTCTGACGGTGAACAGGTCAGGCGCCACGACATAGGCGCAGGCGCAGCTGTCGTGCACGACCATGCCATCGGGCACGTGCTGCTCGTAGAAGGTGACGTAGAACTTCGAGATGTCGGCGAGCAGCTTGCCGGCGTCGCCGCCGCGTTCGGCGACATCGGCGATCATCGCCTTGGTCATCACGGTCTGGGTGGTGACGTCGAGACCGACGACGGTGACCGGCCAGGGCGCGGTCATGACAACGTCGGCGGCTTCCGGGTCGCCGTGGATATTGGCTTCGGCAGCCGGCGTGATGTTGCCGTTGACGTCGAAGGCGCCGCCCATGATGACGACTTCGCGCACGAGCGCTGCGAACTCGGGATCCTCGCGCAGCGCCAGCGCCAGGTTGGTCATGCGGCCAACGGCGATCAGCGTCACTTCGCCGGGATGGGCGCGAACGGTGTCGATGATGAAGCGGTGCGCCGGGCGCGGGTCGACCGGCAGGTCGATCGTCTCCGGCACGTCGATATTGCCGAGGCCGTCGTCACCGTGGATGAAGGTCGGCCAGCCGACATGCGGGCGCTCAGGATTGAAGGTCTTGTCGAGGCCCTTGGCCACGGGCGCGTCGATGCCCCACTCACGCTTCAGGAACAGCGCGTTGCGCGTCGTGGTTTCGACCGAGGCATTGCCGAAAACGGTGGTGATGCCGATCAGGTCGATGGCCGGGTGACGGTGCAGGAAGAGCAGCGCCATTGCATCGTCGATGCCCGGATCCGTATCAAAGATAACTTTATGCATTCTCGTTCTTCTTTTCTTGTTCTTGTGTTTGACGGCTCGCAATGGAGGCAAGATGGCCACGAATGTCAATCACCCTCCCGGAGGCTTTGGCGGGCGACCGGCCGCGCCCTGGCCGGTTTCCATGGGAACATCGCCAACCGGGTGAGCATGGCAAGCTCCGCGTGTGGATGGGAACGGCTCATCCAGTCAACCGGGAGGTAATGTCATGCATAGGCTGGTTCTTGTTTCCATGATCGTCGTCACCGCGGCAACGTCGTTTGCCGCTCCCTCCTTTGCCCAAAGCGCTGGCGGCAAGGGCCGTGGCGGCGGTGGTGGCGGCAACGGTTCTTCCGACAGCAGCGACTGGTATGCCGGCATCGGTTCCTTCACCCATTCCAACGACAGCTACAACCGGCGGCGCCCCAAGGTCATCCTGACGAAGTCGGGTGCCTATTGCGTCGAAAACCGCCGATGGGTCGACGCCTCGGGCAAGGCGCATTTTTCGCCTTACCGCGAGTGCCGCGACCGCATCGATATCGCCGTGGACTGATCGACGTAGAGCTTTGAGAGGGAGGCGGGCGCGCAATCGCCCGCCTTCCTTTTTGTTGATCCCCTGCCGCCGGTCTCCTGCGGGTTGCCGGCAGATCGCTACCGCAATTTAAACTTTCCGAAAGGTCGCGCGCCTAATGTTGTGCTGCCCGTTCCGGGCTTTTTGCAATTTCTGGATATGACGGCGGAGTCCACCCTCGTGAAGGCTATCCTCGGCAAGATCAGGCCATCGAAGAGACTGCTCGTCATTCTCACGGCGGCCTTCGGTGTTTCCGCCGCTTCGGGCGGCGCTGCCGTCTATGTCAGCCGCGACGCGCTGATGGCGGAACTTTCCAAACCGAAGGTATCGGGCCTCGAATGCACGACCATTCGCACGCTGAAGCTCAGCCACAACGGCCAACGCTGGATCCGCATGCACGTCAAGACCGACCGCGCCGACGGCCAGGCGCGCATGCGCACGGCGTTGCGCGTCGTCGGCGCCCTGGCCAAGGCCGAACGGGCAGATCTCTATCAGGTCGTCGTGCTCGATTCCGCCGGCCCTGAAAACCGGGCCGATGTGCGCGGTGCCGCGATTGGTGCGGAGGTGCTCTTCGCTCCCGGTCCGCAGAGCGTTCCGGGCATGAGCGAGACGTTTCGAGCGTTCTACAATGACGGCACGGCCAATTCTGTCGGTGTCTTCCATGGCAAGACCATCGACCTTTCGATGGACGACATCCGCACGATGATGGCGGCCATGGACGACCATTCGCCATGCATCGATCCATCGGCCGCACCGGCCGATGGCGCGACCGCCGAGGGCGGCGCCGGTGAACACGAGGCCAAGCCGGCCGAGACCGCCGAGGCGCCCGCAGGCCACTAGGCCCGGGTCACGTCCGGCTATGCGATCCCTCTGAAACTGAAAAAGGCCCGGCGCGTGAGCGGCGGGCCTTCGTGTTCGTGGCGATGCGACCTTGATCAGTCAGCCTTCTGCCGGCGGGCCGGGAAGAGGATGACGTCGCGGATCGACGGTGCGTTGGTCAAAAGCATGATCAGGCGGTCGACGCCGATGCCGAGGCCACCGGCCGGTGGCATGCCCTGGTCGATCGCGTCAAGGAATTCGTCGTCGAGCTGCTTGGCCTTTTCGCCGCGCGCATGCGCCTGCTCCAGCTGCTCGACCATGCGGGCGCGCTGCTCTTCCGGGTCGTTCAGTTCGGAGAAGGCGTTGCCCAGTTCCCAGGCGTTGCAATAGGTCTCGAAACGCTCGACGAGGCGCGGCTCGCCCGGCACTTCCTTGGCAAAGGGCGAGATGTCCTTCGGGAAATGCGTGACGTGGGCCGGCTGGATCAGCGTGCCTTCGACCTTCTCTTCGAAGATGAAGGCGAGGCACTCGCCCCAGGTCCAGTCCTTCTCGACCTCGAAGCCGGCAGCCTTGGCGGCAGCGCGGGCTTCCTCGTCGGTCTTCATCGCCAGGAAGTCGATACCGGTCGCTTCCTTGACGGCGTCAGGCATCGGTACGCGACGGAACGGACCCTTGAAGGAGATTTCCTTGTCGCCATAGGCAAACTCGGTCGAACCGTGGATCGCCATCGCAAGCTCACCGAACAGCCGCTCGACGAGGTCCATGATGTCCTCGTAGTCGGCATAGGCCCAGTAGCACTCCATCATGGTGAATTCCGGATTGTGCCGGGTGGAGACGCCTTCGTTGCGGAAGTTGCGGTTGATCTCGAAGACCTTGTCGGTCAGACCCGAGACCAGCGTGCGCTTCAGGTAAAGTTCCGGCGCGATGCGCAGGAACATGTCGAGCTTCAGCGTGTTGTGATGCGTCTTGAACGGCTCGGCGGTGGCGCCGCCATAGACCGAATGCAGCATCGGCGTCTCGACTTCCATGAAGCCGTCGTTTTCCATGAAGCGACGGATGCCCGAGACGATCTTGCTGCGCTGCTGGAAGCGCAGCTTCGATTCCTCGTTGGTCATGATGTCGAGGTGGCGCTTGCGGTAGCGGATCTCGATGTCGGAGAGACCGTGCCACTTCTCGGGCATCGGCAGCAGCGACTTCGTCAGCATCGTGATCGCCTGCGCGTTGATCGTCAGCTCGCCACGCTTGGTGCGGCGCACGACGCCGGTCACGCCGATGATGTCGCCGATGTCGATCATCGGCAGCACCCCGCGGGCTTCGTCGCTCGTCACGTCCTTGTGGCTGAAGATCTGGATCTTGCCCGACGCGTCATGGATGTCCATGAACATGCCGGAGTTGCGCGAGGAGTAGACGCGGCCGGCGACGGTCACGACATCCTGCGTCTCGGTATCCGGCTCCAGGCTCTCGTACTTGGCGGTCAGCTCGGCATTGCTCATCGTCCGGTGGAAATGCGCCGGATAGACGTCGCCGATCTGCTCGCGCAAAAGCTTCAGCTTCTGTGCGCGCACTTCCGTGGCGTCGGAGGAGAGGCCAGTGGTCTCGGTCTTGTCGTTCATCGTGCTCTCCTTACTTTCCGCTGCCGACCATGGAGGCGACCACCTGGGACGCGACCTTGAGGCGTTGGCGGACCACGGCGCGGCCGAGGATTTCCATGCTGTCGAACAGCGGCAGCGAGCGCTGCGAGCCGGACACGGACACGAATAGCGGCGCCAAGATCACCTTCAACTTCTTGCCCATGCGCTCGGCGATCGCACGCAGTTCGGCCTCGATCGATTCCTTGTTCCATTCGAGGATCTTTTCCAGATCCGGCTGAACCGTGTTGAGGATCTCGAGCAGCTCTTCGGGCGTCGACTTGACGCCGGCGAAGGCTTCGGGCTTGAGGCCAAGGTCCGACTTCAGAAGGAAGCCTGCGAGATCGGGCAACTCGCCGAGCTTCGAGATGCGCGACTGGCTGAGCTTCAGGCCCTGTTTCAGGCGGTCGTTTTCCATCGCCCAGGCAAGGACGCGGGCGGCGAATTCTTCTTCCGAAAGCTTCTCGCGGATCCAGCGGGCGTTCAGCCAGTCGAGCTTCTGGATGTCGAAGATCGCGCCGGCCTTGGAGAGGTTCTCCGAGTCGAACTTTGCAGCCAGTTCCTCGATCGTCAGCAGTTCCTCGCCTTCGGCGATCTGGATGAAGAACAGGCCGAGGAAGTTCATCAGCGCTTCCGGCAGGTAGCCAAGCGCCGTGTAGTAGGAGATCGACGTCGGGTTCTTGCGCTTCGACAGCTTCGACTTGTCGGCATTGCGCATCAGCGACAGGTGCATGAAGACCGGCGGTTCGAGGCCGAGATAGCGGTAGATCAGGATGTGCTTCGGCACGGAGGCCAGCCACTCCTCGCCACGGGCGACGTGGGTGATCTTCATCAGGTGGTCGTCGACGACGTTGGCCATGTGGTAGGTCGGCATGCCGTCGGCCTTGAGCAGGACCTGCATGTCGACGGCATCCCACGGAATTTCCACGTCGCCATAGACGCCGTCGGTAAACTTGCACGAGCCCTCGGTCGGGATCTTCATGCGCACGACGTGCGGTTCGCCGGCGGCAACGCGCGACGTCACTTCCTCGGCGGACAGGTGGAGACACAGGCCGTCATACTTCGACGGCTTGCCGGCGGCGCGCTGGCTCTCGCGCATCTGCTCGAGCCGCTCGGGCGTGCAGAAGCAACGGAAGCCGTGACCGTTCTCGACGATCTTTTCGACGTAGGGGCGGTACATGTCCTTGCGGTCGCTCTGGCGGTAGGGACCGTAAGGGCCACCGACATCAGGACCTTCCGACCATTCGAGCCCGCACCATTTCAGCGCGTCCAGCACCTTCTGTTCGAACTCCGGCGTCGAGCGGGTGGCATCGGTGTCCTCGATGCGCAGGATGAACTCGCCACCATGCTTTTTTGCGAAGAGGTAGTTGAACAGAGCGATGTAGGCGGTGCCGACATGCGGCTCGCCGGTGGGGGAGGGTGCGATGCGTACCCGGACTGCTGAATTTGCCATGGTCTTTGCCCGTCTGACGTGCTTTTCGCCCCTTGCCGGAGAAGAAACCGGCCGCCGGGGGCGCGCATTTTATGGGAAGGAAAGGCCCGCAAGGGTGCCGCAACAACGGTATCGGCAGGCTATTCCAATAGGCTCGCGTGAGACCATAGAACGCCGATCATGTCAACGGAAACCCGATCACGCCGGTTTTTGTTGACACTGCCGCCTGCGGGCGTTAATGAACCAAAAGGTTATTTAACTGAAAGGTTTTTTAGAAAATGCCGGAAGATCGCTTGTCGACGACGCTCTCAGCCCTGGCCGATCCAACGCGAAGGGCCATTCTCGCCCGCCTCGCGCTTGGCGAGGCCTCGGTCGGCGAGCTGGCGGAGCCCTTCGAAATGAGCCTGCCGGCAGTCTCCAAGCATCTCAAGGTTCTCGAGCGCGCCGGGCTGATCAGCCGCGGCCGCGAAGCGCAGTGGCGGCCATGCAAGCTTGAAGCCGCTCCGCTGAAGGACGTCAACAGCTGGCTCGACGGCTACCGCCGCTTCTGGGAGCAGAAGTTCGACCGTCTCGACGCCTATCTGCAGGAACTCCAGCACATCGACCCCGGCGCCGGCAAGAACTGATCGCCGCCCGTCTTCCGTCTCTGGCCATTCTGCGCTAAGCAGGGGACGTCGAAAAAGGCAGGACCGGATAAGGTAAGCCCGGTCCCTTCGGTTCTCTAAACGAAGCTCTGCTCGAACGTCCCGTTCGAACCCACGACGTGGTTCCGATGCAATCGCATCGGTCCGCGGCGGGGTGTATGCAATCGACGCAGTCCGCCGCGTTTCTCGAACACGGAGACTGTAACATGCGACTGAACCATATCGACCTCCATAGCCCTGTCGTTGCCGAAACGGCGTCCTTCCTCATCGATCATTTCGGCCTGACGCTGGTCGAAAAACGCGGCAAGGATGCCTTCTATCGCCTGACGGACGGTTCCGGCCTGGTGCTTGTCGTCAGCCCGCCGATCACCGCGCTCGGCGGCGGCGACCAGGTCAGCCTCGGGGCCCAGACCTACCACATCGGCTTTCTGCTGCCGGTGCGGGCCGAGGTCGACGACGTCTACCAGCGGGTGCGCGAAGCCGGTGTCCAGGTGATCCCGCCTGCCGACCGGCACGGCGCATACGTCTTTTACGCAACGATCCCTGGCAACATCCTGGTCGAGGTCGGCCATCGTCCGGATGTTTGACGGGTTGAAACCGGATCGGAACGTTTCCTGAAGAGATGCGTTGTCCAACCAGAAGGCGTGGAGACCGGCCCCGGCAGGCTCGACGGCAAGGGGAAACGACCCCGTTTGTCTTGCCGCCGATGGCTCGCGGTTGACGGCCGGTTTCGGGCTCCGCGTCTTCCAGAACTCCCGCAAGCAGAAGGCCCGCATCTAGGATGCGGGCCTTTCTCATGACGGGATTGTTTTTCAGCCGGCTCGTCAGTCGAGCTTTCCGGCCTTCCTCAGGCGCGCATTGCGCGCCACCATGTTGAGGATTTCGACCAGCGCCGAGAAGGCCATGGCGGCGTAAATGTAGCCCTTCGGCACATGCAGGCCCATGCCTTCGGCGATCAGCGTCGTGCCGATCATCAGGAGGAAGGCGAGCGCCAGCATGACGATCGTCGGGTTCTTCTCGATGAAGTTGGCAAGCGGGTTGGCGGCAACGAGCATGACGGTGACGGCGGCAACCACGGCAATGACCATGATCGGCAGGTGCGGGGTCATGCCGACCGCGGTGATGATGCTGTCGACGGAGAAGACGAGGTCGAGCAGAAGGATCTGGCCGATCGCCGCGCCGAAGCTGTTGATCGCCGAGGAGGCGATGAAGTCCTCGCCGTGATCGCTCGGATCGACGTTGTGGTGGATCTCCTTGGTCGCCTTCCAGACGAGGAACAGGCCGCCGGCGATCAGGATCATGTCCTTCCAGGAGAAGCCGTGGCCGAAGGCCTCGAACACAGGCGTCGTCAGCTTGACGATCCAGGCGACGGTGCCAAGCAGCGCCAGGCGCATGACGAGCGCAAGGCCGATGCCGATGCGGCGGGCCTTTTCCCGGTGTTCGGGCGGCAGCTTGTTGGTGAGGATCGAGATGAAGATCAGGTTGTCGATGCCGAGAACCACCTCCATGACGACGAGGGTGATGAGGGCGACCCAGGCGGCGGGGTCTTGGGCAAGCAACAGGAGGTCCTGCATCGGCGATCTTTCTCTTTCAGCACTTCAAAGTTTCGCAGCGGCCTAGCGCGTCCGATGGACGTGCGGCGCTGCGAGTGGTGGCGCGTCGTCGCGCAAGAATCGCCGAAAGTATTTAAGAAACATTGCGGAAGAGACAAGCGCCGCCGCCTTATTGTGGCGGCGCTTTACCGTTTACGATTTGACCGGAATCCACATTTCGACGACGCCCATGCCCGAATGCGGGTCAAAGCGCTCGTCATAGCGTTCGATGAGGTCAGGTGTTTCTCCGTGCTGCAGCCCGGATTCCGGCAGCCATGTTCCGAAGACGTAGTCGGCGGTTTTGGCGATCGCGGAGATGTGGCCACGATGCAGAAAGACCGCGTAGCGCTGTTTCGGCAACCTCACTGTCGAAAAGCCCTCGGCCAGGTCGTCGGCGTCGCTGATTTCGGCCGCCGCCATGTAGCGGAAGGTGCCGGCCTCGCCGTTGCTGTCGCTGCACACGCCATAGGCGATGGTGCCCTTCTGGCCGGGAATGTCGCCAAAATGGCGATTGAACCGCTGCCAGAGCGACGGGATGCCCTCGGTGCGGCCGTAGGCGTAGGTTTCCGAAAGACCGGCCAAGAGCAGCGGCGGGCTGTCTTCGAAGCGCGGCGGGTCGATTTTCAAGAGGCGGTTATCGTCCATCCTTAAAGGCTCCATCAGTTCGATGTTTCGAATGTGCCTCTGCTTGCGCACCGTTTCGGGTGTGACGCCGAACTGATCGCGAAAGGCACGGGTGAAAGCCTCGTGCGAACCGTAGCCCGCATCGAGCGCCACCGAGAGAATGCTGATGGAACCGTCGGAAAGCGCCCGGGCGGCATCGCTCAGCCGCCGGCCGCGGATATAGGCGCTGATCGAGCGGCCGGTGACCAGCCCGAAGACGCGCGACAGGTGGTAGCGCGAGAGCCCTGCGGCTCCGGCGATTTCCTCCAGCGATATGTCCTTGGCGAAATGGCTTTCGATGAACCAGACCGCCCGTCCGATGGCACTCATCATCACTCCCTTGGCAACGCCCCGGTGATAGGGTGTTGCCGCAAGGCGCGCTTGATCGCAATTGCTGGATTGTAACGCCGGGCTGCCGGAAGAGTTCAGCCTTGCTCGGCCTGTTTCTTCGGTCCGTAGGCGGACATGAAGACGCGGACAGCCGCGGTGACCGTCGCCTCGATCTGTTCCTTCGGCGGTGCCGAGCACATGCCGCCGAACAGCCGATGCTTGAAGAGCCCGGCTTGCGCCATTTCGATGAACTGCCGGGCGGCCATCTCGGTATTTTCGATGTCGAGGGTGCCGGCGGAAATCTGGCGGTCGAGATAGGATTTGAGAACGGTGTAGCCGTTTTCCGGCGCCTCGCTGAAGAAGCGTTCGGCCAGATGCGGCATGCGGTCGATCACGCCGATCACCATGCGCATGGAGCGGATCGTCTCTTCCGCCGTCATGCTGGTCGTCAGCGTCACACCGAAATCGTAGAGCGACTCTTCCACGTCGTCGTGATCGTTGAGCGCGTGTTTGGCGGTCTGGACCACCCGGGTCTTGCCCTTGACGATCAGCGCCTTGAAAAGGTCTTCCTTGTTCTCAAAATAAACGTAGAGCGTGCCCTTGGAGACGCCGGCCTCGCGGGTGATGTCGTTCATGCTGGCGGCGTCGAAGCCCTGGCTCAGGAATGCGCGTCGCGCGCCTTCGAGGATCTGCTCACGCTTGGCCGGATCCTCGCCGGCAGCGTGTCGGCCGCCGCCCGAACAGAGATCCTCATCCATGCCGACTGCCGGCTGCATGATGTCCTGGGTTCCGCTCTTTGCCCCGCTCATGATGGTCGCTTGTTTCCGTCCTGCTCATATTAAATTTTAGTCATCGAACCGCGCGGTTCGATTTCCTCTTGATATGCGACCAGAAAGGGCTTATGTCAAGTTCCAATCGAACCGAACGGTTCAGTTCGTTCAGCAATCTTTAACCAGGCCGGTGCCCAATGTCCGCATCCAACACGTCCAGCGCTGCCCGCGTCCGTCCCGTCGACGAGACTTTCGAAGTGCAGCAGGAAACCGCGCTCGAGGCGAAGGCCCCCGCTGCAGAGCAGGCGGTCGCGCCGGCTCCGGCAAAGGAAGCCGCCGCGCCGCAGAAGAAGGCGCGCAAGCCCATCCTTCCGGTGCTCGGCCTGGCGCTCCTGGCTGCCGGCGGCTGGTATGGCTACGACTGGTGGACCAATGGCCGCTTCATGATCTCCACCGACGACGCCTATATCGAAGGCGACATCGCGACGATCTCGCCGAAGGTTTCCGGCTATGTCGCCAAGGTCGACGCTGTCGCCAACCAGAAGGTGAAGGCGGGCGATCCGCTGGTGACGCTCGACGACGGCGACTACCGCATCGCGGCCGAGCAGGCAGAGGCGAAGATCGCCACCCAGAAGCTGGCGCTCAGCCGCTTCGATGCGCAGATTGCCGGCGCCAAGGCGAGCCTTGCCCAGACCGAAGCGCAGAAGAAGGCTCTCGAAGCGACGGTGCGCGGCGCCGAACTCGCGCAGAAGCGCGCGAGCGACCTCCAGTCCAAGGCCGTTGGCACCGTCGCTTCGCTCGACAACGCCGATGTAGCGCTCGACCAGGCACGGGCAAACCTTGCCGGAGCGGACGCCAACATTGCCGCTGCCAATGCCAGCATCACTGTTCTCGAAGCGCAGCGTACGGAAGCCGAAAGCGAGATCCGTTCGCTGGAGCTTGCGCGCGACAAGGCCAACCGCGACCTCGGCTTCACCGTGCTGAAGGCGCCCTATGACGGCATCGTCGGCAACGTCGCGGTGCAGGTGGGCGATCTCGTGTCGGCCGGCCAGCGGCTTGCCGCCCTTGTTCCGGTCGATCAGCTCTATATCGACGCCAACTTCAAGGAGACCCAGATCGCCCATCTGGTGCCGGGCTCCAAGGTGAAGGTGCATGTCGACGCCTATGAGGACCACGCGATCGAAGGCACGGTCGCCTCGATCTCGCCGGCTTCCGGTTCGGTCTTCTCACTGCTGCCGGCGGAAAACGCCACCGGCAACTTCACAAAGGTGATCCAGCGCGTGCCGGTGCGCATCACCCTGCCGGCTGACGTGCTGGCCGAAGGGCACCTGCGCGCGGGCTTGAGCGTCGTCGTCGATGTCGACACGCGCACGGCGCCGGACCAGACCAAGGTTGCCGCGACCAAGTAAGCGGACGCAATGCCGGCGCGCCCTTGGGTGCGCCTTTTGCCGAGACCCCGGCGCCACGGAGCGCGGGTGAAGTCCGGAACGTCGGCGCGGCGAAACACGCGCATGTCCAGAACGCCGGCGCCCATGAGCGCCCATGCAAGGAGTGGCTGAGATGGCCGCAACGGCAACTGCAGGCTCGGTGGCGGCCGCCGCACCGAAGGTCGAGGAGCACATGGACCCGAAGAGGCTGATCGCCTTCTTCGCCATGGTCGTCGGCATGTTCATGGCCATCCTCGACATCCAGATCGTCTCGGCCTCCCTTGCTGAAATCCAGGCCGGCCTTTCCGCCGGTTCGGACGAGATCGGCTGGGTGCAGACCTCCTACCTCATTGCCGAAGTCATCATGATCCCGCTCTCGGGCACGCTTGCGCGCATCGTCTCGACGCGTGTGCTGTTCTCTGTCTCGGCGGCCGGCTTCACCGCCGCAAGCGCGCTTGCGGCGACCGCGACGAACATCGACCAGATGATCGTCTACCGTGCGATCCAGGGCTTCATCGGCGGCGGCATGATCCCGTCGGTCTTTGCGGCCGCCTTCACCATCTTCCCGCCGTCGAAGCGCAACATCGTCTCGCCGATCATCGGCCTGATCGCGACCTTGGCGCCGACGATCGGCCCGACGGTCGGCGGCTATCTCAGCCACGCCTTCTCCTGGCACTGGCTGTTCCTCGTCAACGTCATTCCCGGCATCATCGTCGCGACGCTTACCTGGACCTTCATCGACTTCGACAAGCCGGAGCTCAGCCTGTTCAAGAAGTTCGACTGGTGGGGCCTGGCCTCGATGGCGGTCTTCCTCGGCGCGCTCGAATACGTGCTGGAAGAGGGCAATACCAACGACTGGTTCAACGACGAGCACATCGTCATGGGTGCGGTCGCTTCGGCGATTGCCGCCATCGTGTTCTTCTACCGCGCCTTCAAGGTGGAGTTTCCAGTCGTCGACCTCAGGGCTTTTGCCAACCGAAACTTCGCCTTCGGCTCGATGTTCTCCTTCGTCATGGGCATCGGCCTTTACGGCCTCACCTATCTCTATCCGCTCTATCTCGGCCGTATCCGCGGCTACGATTCGCTGATGATCGGCGAGACCATGTTCGTCTCGGGCCTTGCCATGTTCTTCACGGCGCCGGTCGCGGGCATTCTCTCGGGCAAGCTCGACCCGCGCGTGCTGATGACGATCGGCTTCACCAGCTTTGCCAGCGGCACCTGGATCATGGGCCACCTGACGGCCGACTGGGACTTTTACGAGCTGTTCATCCCACAGATCCTGCGCGGCGTCGGGCTGATGCTGTGCATGGTGCCGATCAACAACATCGCGCTCGGCACCATGCCGCCGGCGCGCATGCGCGGCGCCTCGGGCCTGTTCAACCTGACCCGAAACCTCGGCGGTGCAGTCGGGCTTGCGGTGATCAACACGATCCTGACGCAGCGCCAGGACTTCCACTATGCGCGGCTTGCCGAGCATATCCAGTGGGGCAATCCGGAGGCGATGGAGCGGTTCAACAACATGGCCGCCAACTTCAACGCCCATGGCCTCGACGGCACGACGATCGCCATCAAGCAGCTTGCCGGCATGGCGCAGAAGCAGGCGATCATCCTGTCCTTCGGCGATATCTTCATGCTTTTGACGGTGCTGTTCCTGTCGCTGATCCTCGGTGTGATGATGATCAAGAAGCCCGAGGGCGTCGGCCCCAGCGGCGGCGGTCACTGACACCGGCATAACGCTGCCCGCACGGTTTACGCGAGCGAAGACGTGCGGCACACTCCTCTCCACGGATAGCGGAGGGGTGGAAGCATGCGCGGATCGGCTCTGGCGTCTTTTTCAAGACGGTCTTTCCTGACCGGCCTTGCCGGTCTCGGGGCGGCGCTTGCGGCCTCCCGGAGCCGCGCTGCCGTCCCGGCCATCGACGCGACGTTCCTGTTTTCCAACGACATCCATGCCTGCCTCGTTTCGATCGAAGGGCTTGCTCCCAACTGCGCGGCCGAAGGCAAGACGGACGCCAATCTGCTGCGCCATGTGGCAGCGCTGAACGCCGTGCACGCCATGCGCTGGCCGGAGACGGTTGCCGGCAAGCCGAGCGGACTTGCAAGCGCCGGGCGGGAGATCGGCAAGCCGCTCGGCCTGGTGCTTGGCGGTGATCTCACCGATGACGGCGGCGGCCAGGTGCGCCAGCCGCGCGAGGGCCGGCAGCTGCAGCAATTTTCAAGCCGCTACCAGGAAGGGGCAGGGCCGGACCACGTCCACATGCCCGTCTATGTCGGCCTCGGCAACCACGACCTCGACCAGGACGGGCCGCCGCCGCATGTCGACTGGTATCGCCGCGAACTGCGCGACTATGTCGAACTCAACCACCGCCAGTCGGTGTTCTACAAGCCGCCGGTGCCGGTCACCAATTACGATCCGCTTTCGGATTGCTACTCCTGGGACTGGGGCGGGCTGCATCTGGTGCAATTGCAGCGCTTCGGTGGCGACGAGACCAAGGGTGCCGCCAATGGGCTGCCCTGGTTGAAACAGGATCTTGCGAGCTATGCCGGCGATGGCCGGCCGGTGATCCTCTTCCAGCACTATGGCTGGGACGCCTTTTCGACCGAGGTCTGGGATGCCAAGGCGAAAACCTTCGACGACGACGGCGACGGCGCTGCGCATTGGTGGAACGTGCCTCAGCGCCAGGCGCTGCTCGAGACCGTCAAGGGCAGCAACGTCATCGGCCTGTTCCACGGCCACCAGCACGAAACGGCGATGATCTACCGCCAGGGCGGGCTCGATCTCGTCAAGCCGAAGGCCGCTTACATGGGGGGCTTTGCCCTCGTGCGTGTTACCGATGGTTTCATGGACGTGGCGCTGGCGGAGGCCGGACAGAGCCATGGCGAGGTCGTCTTTACCGATGCCTTCAGCAAACGTCTTTCCTAGATCGAAAAAACGAGCTGAATCAAATCGTTAAGGCGTCTGTTCCGTCTTCTTCGGACAGCGGCACGGCGCTCCGCTTTCTACGTCTTGCGGATTTTTGATTTACGTACATCAGAAATTCCTCTAAAGGCAGAACCCGGAGGAAAACATGCGCCCGACAGTTCACGATATCGCTGCCAAAGCCGGGGTCAGCCTCGCGACCGTCGACCGGGTCTTGAACAACCGCCCGGGCGTGCGCAGCGTCACCCGCGACAAGGTCGAGCGCGCCATCGAAGCGCTCGGCTATGTGCGCGATGTGGCGGCCGCCAACCTCGCCAAGAGCCGGACCTATCCGCTGGTCTTCATCCTGCCGGAGGGCGACAACACCTTCATGCGCGGCCTTGCGGCCGAGGTGGAGGCGGCGAAAGTCCGCTCCGCCGTCGAGCGCACGGCGATCACGGTCTTGTCCGTGCCTGCCTTCGACCCGGCAGCGTTGGCTGAAGCACTTCATAAAGCGCGGGCGCTTGACCCGGCCGGCGTTGCGGTCGTCGCGATCGATGCGCCCGAAGTCGTGAGCGCGGTGGACGCGCTGCGTGAGGACGGCATCGCCGTCGTGACGCTGGTGTCCGACCTGCCGGGATCTGCGCGAGATCACTTTGCCGGTGTCGACAACGTCGCAGCCGGCCGGACCGCCGGCACCCTGATGGGGCGTTTCCTCGGTGGCCGAAACGGCCCGGTCGCGATCGTCGCCGGCTCGATGCTGGTGCGCGACCATCGCGACCGTCTCGAAGGTTTTGGCGCAGCCATGGCGGAGAGCGCGCCCGGTCGCCGGCTTCTGCCCGTCGTCGAGGGCCACGACGATCCGGCCGAGGTCGATCGCCTCGTTTCCAGCCTGCTCTCCGATCACCCCGAGCTTGCCGGCATCTACAGTCTCGGCGCCGGCAACCGCGGCCTGATCGCGGCATTGGAAAAGGCGGGTCGGGAGAAGGCCGTTTGCGCCATCGCCCATGAACTGACGCCGCATAGCCGTGCGGCACTTCTTTCCGGCACGCTCGACGCGCTCCTCAATCAGGACGCCGGCCATGAGGTGCGCAGCGCCATCCGGGTGCTGAAGGCCCGTGCCGACGGGCTTGCGGTGATCGGCGCGCAGGAGCGCATCCGCATCGAGATTTTCCTGAAGGACAACCTGCCGGTCGATCCGGCGTAGTGCTTTGAATTTACGCAGTTCCTTCGAGGAATTGCACAATGGAGGCAAGCATGTATCTCGGACTGGATCTCGGCACCTCGGGCGTCAAGGCAATGTTGATCGATGGTGACCAGCGCATCGTCGGTTCCGCCTCCGGCGCGCTCGACGTTTCGCGGCCGCATCCCGGCTGGTCGGAACAGGATCCGGCCGATTGGGTGCGAGCCACCGAAGAGGCGATATCAGGGCTGAAGGCGGCACACCCGGCGGAGCTTGCGGCGGTGCGCGGTATCGGGCTCTCCGGCCAGATGCACGGCGCGACGCTGCTCGACGCCGACGACCGCGTGCTTCGGCCCTGCATCCTCTGGAACGATACCCGCAGCTTCCGCGAGGCGGCAGCGCTCGACGCGGACCCGCAGTTCCGCGCGATCACCGGCAACATCGTTTTCCCGGGTTTCACCGCGCCGAAGCTCGCCTGGGTGCGGGCCAACGAGCCAGACATCTTCGCCAAGGTGCGCTGGGTGCTGCTGCCGAAGGATTATCTGCGCCTGTGGCTGACCGGCGAGCACATGTCGGAAATGTCCGACAGCGCCGGCACCGCCTGGCTCGACACCGGCAAGAGGCAATGGTCGGGAAGCCTGCTTGCCGCTACCGGCATGGACGAAAAGCAGATGCCGAGCCTGGTCGAGGGAACCGATGCAGCCGGGAAGCTGCGTTCGGAACTGGCGGCGCGTTGGGGGATTTCCGGTGACGTCGTGGTTGCCGGCGGCGCCGGCGACAATGCGGCCTCGGCCTGCGGCATGGGCACGGTCGGCGAGGGCAACGCCTTCGTCTCGCTCGGAACCTCGGGCGTGCTCTTTGCGGCCAATGCCAGCTATCTGCCCAACCCGGAAAGCGCCGTGCATGCCTTCTGCCATGCGCTGCCGAACACCTGGCACCAGATGGGCGTGATCCTGTCGGCGACCGATGCGCTCAACTGGTACTCCGGCATCGCCGGCCGCAGTGCTGCCGACCTGAGCGCCGAGCTTGGCGATAATCTGAAGGCGCCCTCGGGCGTCACCTTCCTCCCCTATCTCTCGGGCGAGCGCACGCCGCACAACGACGCGGCGATCCGCGGCGCCTTTGTCGGGCTTGGTCATGAGAGCAGCCGGGTGGTGCTGACCCAGGCGGTGATGGAGGGCGTGTCCTTCGCCATTCGCGACAGCCTCGAAGCTTTGCGTGCCGCCGGCACGACGCTCGCGCGGGTGACGGCGATCGGTGGCGGTTCGCGCTCACGCTACTGGCTGAAATCGATCGCGACGGCGCTCAACCTGCCGGTCGATCTGCCCGCCGACGGCGATTTCGGTGCTGCCTTCGGGGCGGCCCGCCTCGGCCTCATTGCCGCGACCGGCGCCGATCCGGTCTCCACCTGCTATGCGCCGCGCACGGCCGAGACCATCGCACCGGAGGCGTCGCTGGTTTCGGCCTATGAGGAGAGCTACCAGCGCTACCGCCGGCTCTATCCGGCGATCAAGGGCGCCGTGTCGTGATACGGCGCCCTATGTCTCGATCCGCTGCCGCGTGCTCAGCGGGCCGGAACCTTGTCGAGGAAACCGGTGACCGTCTTCAGGCGGCCATCTTCGATCTGGCAGACATCGGTGCCTTCGATGACAGAGGGAACGCCCTCCGGACCGAGTGCCCAGGAAAAGCGGATCGTGTCGGCATAACCGTCGGCGTCACCCTTCAGCGTGAAGCGGAAGCCGGGAAATTGCCCCTGCACACCGGCAATGAGCGCGTCGATGCCGGCATGACTGTCGCCCTGCATGATCGGATCACGGTAGGCGACGTCGGCGGCGAACGTCTTCTCGATCAGGGCCGCGCGCTCAGCAGCGTCGGTGGCGTTCCAGGCGGTGATGTAGGTTCTAGCGATGGCGTTGAAGTCGTGCATCGAAGTGTTCCTTTCGTTTGGCGTTTCGATGCTTCCGGTATCGCCGGCCGAGGGAATGAAACCAATTACCTTCCACGTAATGGCCGCGCCTATCGCAATGGCGATGCCGGCCGACACCACTCTTGAAAGAGGAGCAAGACCCGTGAGCACTGGCTTTTTCGGCGATATCGCCAAGATCAAATATGAGGGGCCGGAGAGCACCAATCCGCTCGCCTTCCGTCACTACAACAAGGACGAGGTCGTGCTCGGCAAGCGCATGGAAGACCACCTGCGCTTCGCGGTTGCCTACTGGCACACCTTCGTCTGGCCGGGCGGCGACCCCTTCGGCGGACAGACCTTCGAGCGCCCCTGGTTCAAGGACGACATGGCGGCGGCCAAGCTGAAGGCCGATGTCGCCTTCGAATTCTTCGATCTGCTCGGCGTGCCCTTCTACTGCTTCCACGACGCTGACGTGCGCCCGGAAGGCAAAAGCTTCGTCGAGAACACGAAGAACCTCAACGAGATCGTCGACTACTTCGAAAAGAAGCAGGCCGAGACCGGCGTCAACCTGCTCTGGGGCACGGCCAACCTCTTCTCCAACCGCCGCTATATGTCGGGTGCGGCAACCAATCCGGACCCGGATGTCTTTGCCTTTGCCGCAGCGACGGTGAAAACCTGCCTTGACGCCACCAAGCGTCTCGGCGGCCAGAACTACGTGCTGTGGGGCGGACGCGAAGGCTACGAGACGCTGCTCAACACCGACATGAAACGCGAGCTCGATCAGCTCGGCCGCTTCGTCAACCTCGTCGTCGAGTACAAGCACAAGATCGGCTTCAAGGGCGCGATCCTGATCGAGCCGAAGCCGCAGGAACCGACCAAGCACCAGTACGACTACGACGTCGCGACGGTCTACGGCTTCCTTAAGAACTACGGCCTGGAAAACGAGGTGAAGGTCAACATCGAGCAGGGCCATGCGATCCTTGCCGGCCACTCCTTCGAGCACGAACTGGCACTCGCCAACGCGCTCGGCATCTTCGGCTCGATCGACATGAACCGGAACGACTATCAGTCCGGCTGGGATACCGACCAGTTCCCCAACAACGTGCCGGAAATGGCGCTCGCCTATTACCAGGTTCTGGCCGGCGGCGGCTTTGCGACCGGCGGTACGAACTTCGACGCCAAGCTGCGCCGCCAGTCGATCGACCCGGAAGACCTGCTGATTGGCCATATCGGCGGCATGGATTGCTGTGCCCGCGGCCTGAAGGCAGCGGCGAAGATGATCGAGGACAAGGCGCTCTCGCAGCCGCTCGACCAGCGTTATGCCGGCTGGCAGGTGCCGGAAGCCAAGAAGATGCTCGACGGCGGCTTCTCGCTGGAGGAGATCGAGGCCTGGGTGCTGAAATCCGACCTCAACCCGCAGCCGAAGTCCGGCAAGCAGGAGTTGCTGGAAAACGTCGTCAACCGCTACGTCTGAGCGGCGAGCGGTACATGCAACGGGCG
This sequence comes from Ensifer sp. ZNC0028, assembly GCF_000799055.1. Lineage (NCBI taxonomy): Bacteria > Pseudomonadati > Pseudomonadota > Alphaproteobacteria > Hyphomicrobiales > Rhizobiaceae > Ensifer > Ensifer sp. ZNC0028. Next base: position 10,881 of record NZ_JTLA01000071.1, on the reverse strand, counting down.
GCCGGATCTTTCCGGCCGCTTTTGATTTTTGTCATATTTGCCACTCTGGATTTGTGTTTTTTCACAGCAGGAAATCCATGACGCTTTCTGGTTGTTGCTGGAGCGCGGATTTCATGGAAATCTTATTCAGCAAATACTTATGTTCATGCGCAACCGTCGATAGCTTCGTGCTTTCAGCGGAGGCGGGCTTCGTGCTATCAATATTCAATCAATGATAGCAGTATTTGTCATATACAATTTACAGTTATTTCTACTTTATAATATGGTAAACGTCGGGTGCAGGGTACGCCGGACCTTCAGCTGCAGCGGCGACTTGTCATGCGTCCTGCCGCGGCTCCGGGGGAACTTTTCGCATGACCAGCTTCGATTCAAAAACAAAACTGCTGACCGAGCGGCTTCAGTTCGTCGATCTCGACGAGGTGCAACGGACGGCGCTCGCGCGCTCGCTGCCCGTCATTTCCGCCTCGCTGGATACGGCGCTGAACAAATTCTACGCCAAGGCGCGGGCTAATCCCGAGACGGCGCGCTTCTTTGCCAGCGACGCGCATGTGCAGGGGGCGAAGGCGCGACAGGCAAAACACTGGGAACTGATCGCATCGGCCCGGTTCGACGCGCAATATGTCGATGCCGTCACCACGATTGGCAAAACCCATGCGCGCCTCGGCCTGGAGCCGCGCTGGTACATCGGCGGTTATGCGCTGATCATCGAATCCATCCTCAAGAGCGTCATCGAGAGCCACCTGACGGGCTTCCTTCACCGCAACAAGGCAAAGGAGATCGGAACGGATGTGGCCGCCGTCGTCAAGGCGGCGATGGTCGACATGGACTATGCCATCTCGGTCTATCTCGAAGCGCTTCAGGAAGAGCGCGAGCGCTCCGAAGCCGAGCGAGAGGTCTTGAACGGCCAGCAGGAAGACGCGCTTTCCGCGCTCGAAAACTGTCTGAAGCGCCTAGCCGATGGCGATTTGACCGCCGTCATCGCCCATGAACTCGCGCCGCAATTCGCAAGCCTCAGGTCCAACTTCAATGCGGCCCTCGGCAAGCTCGACCAGACTTTTGGCGCGATCGTGGGGGCTTCCGAAGAGACGGCCAACAATGCCGGCGAACTGGTGTCGGCGACGGACGACATGGCGCGGCGCACGGAGCAGCAGGCAGCTTCGCTCGAGGAGACGGCCGCTGCGCTCGAAGAGATTACCACGATTTCCAAGGAGGCGGCATCACGCGCCGAGGAGGCGCGGCGGGTCGTCGGAAACGCGACCGAAGAGGCGCGCAAATCCGGCGCGATCGTCGAACAGGCGGTCGCGGCGATGAGCGCGATCGAGGAATCCTCGCGCAAGATCACCCAGATCATCGGTGTCATCGACCAGATTTCCTTCCAGACCAACCTTCTGGCTCTCAATGCAGGCGTGGAGGCGGCGCGTGCCGGCGAGGCCGGCAAGGGTTTTGCCGTCGTCGCACAGGAAGTGCGTGAGCTGGCGCAGAAATCGGCCGAAGCGGCACGCGAGATCAAGGAGCTGATCGACAAGTCGGCGGAGGACGTGCTGATGGGTGTGTCGCTGGTCAACAAGACGGGCGAGGCGCTGCATCACATCGGCGACCAGGTGATCCACATCAACGGCCATATCGATGCGATCGCAGGCTCCGCCCGCGAGCAGTCGGCCGGCATGGCCGAGATCAATACGGCCGTCACCAATATGGACCAGATGACCCAGCAGAATGCGGCGATGGTGGAAGAGACCAGCGCTGCGACCCACACACTCATGCAGGTCAGCACCACGCTCAAGGGGCTGGTCGATCAGTTCACCGTATCCTCCGGGCGGCAAGGCAGGCCTACGCCTGCAACTGCCAACCGGCGGTACGGATGATCGTCTGAGGAGAGCGGCGGACGAGGGGGAAGGGGCGCCATGATGGCGCCCTTTCTCTTTGCGGGCCGACTGCCGGACGTGCACCGCAAGCGCTGATGCTCCATTTGCAACGCGGTTCGGCGGCCTGTCGGGCATAAGAAATGAAATCGATTACAAAAGTTCGGGGAATCTGTGCCTTCGCCGGTTGCCCCCTTGGAAAAATCTGGTAGCGTGCAGCGCCTGCAACGTTTCAGGCCTGTCATTTGTACCGGAAAAGCGACGAGCTTTGCGCCGTCGTCCGGCAATTGCTCGGACGGATCGAGCGATCTTCGGCCGTGCCATCGGGAGGAAAATCAGCATGAAGACCATCAAGGGGCCAGGGCTCTTTCTTGCGCAATTCGCAGGCGATGCCGCGCCGTTCAATTCCTGGGATGCGATCACCAAATGGGCGGCCGATTGCGGCTACAAGGGCGTGCAGGTGCCAAGCTGGGACGCACGGCTGATCGATCTGAAAAAGGCCGCGACCTCGAAAGCCTATTGCGACGAGTTTGCCGGCACGGCGCGCGACAACGGCGTCGAGGTAACGGAGCTTTCGACCCATCTGCAGGGCCAGCTCGTCGCCGTGCATCCGGCCTATGACGAAGCTTTCGAGGGCTTTGCAGCACCCGAAGTGCGCGGCAACCCGAAGGCGCGGCAGGCCTGGGCGGTGGAGCAGGTCAAGCTGGCGCTGACGGCCTCGAAGAACCTCGGGCTAAACGCGATGGCCAGTTTCTCCGGCGCGCTTGCCTGGCCCTTCGTCTATCCCTGGCCGCAGCGGCCGGCCGGCCTCGTCGAGACCGCCTTCGATGAACTGGCGAAGCGCTGGAAGCCGATCCTCGACCACGCCGAAGATTGTGGCGTCGACGTCTGCTACGAGATCCATCCGGGCGAAGACCTGCATGACGGCATTACCTACGAGATGTTCCTGGAGCGCACCGGCAACCATGCCCGCGCCTGCATGCTCTATGACCCGTCGCACTACGTGCTGCAGTGCCTCGACTATCTCGACAATATCGACATCTACAAGGACCGCATCCGGATGTTCCACGTCAAGGATGCGGAGTTCAATCCGACCGGACGCCAGGGCGTCTATGGGGGTTACCAAGGCTGGGTCAACCGGGCCGGCCGCTTCCGTTCGCTCGGCGACGGCCAGGTGGATTTCGGCGCGGTGTTCTCGAAGATGGCGGCCAATGATTTTTCCGGCTGGGCCGTGGTCGAATGGGAATGCGCGCTGAAGCATCCGGAGGATGGCGCGCGCGAGGGTGCCGATTTCGTCAAGCACCACATCATCCGCGTCACCGAGAAGGCATTCGATGACTTTGCCGATGGCGGCACGGACGAGGCGGCCAACCGGCGGATGCTGGGGATCTGAGGCGGCTGCGGACCCGGCCGCCCACAAGGGGCCGCCGTGGCCCCTCACCCTAACCCTCTCCCCGCGGGCGGGGAGAGGGGACGTGCACGACCGTTGGCCGTCGCCCCTTCCGGACACGTTGCCGAGGTTTTCGTGGCGAGCGGGTGCGGCAGTTCCCTTCTCCCCGCGAGCGGGGAGAAGGTGCCGGCAGGCGGATGAGGGGCGAACCCTCGCCGCGGGATGAGGGCCAAAGCCCACGAAACAAACGAACAAACGTACGACACGGAAACAGGGGAGAAGACTATGGCAATCGAAGGTACGAGCGAGAAGCGCGAGCGCCGCATCCGGCTCGGCATGGTGGGGGGCGGCTCCGGCGCCTTCATCGGCGCGGTGCACCGCATCGCAGCCCGGCTCGACGATCACTATGAACTGGTGGCCGGCGCGCTGTCGTCGACGCCGGAAAAGGCCGAAAGCTCCGGCCGCGAGCTTGGGCTCGATCCGTCGCGCGTCTATTCCGACTTCAAGCAGATGGCGATCCGCGAGGCGAAGCTGAAGGACGGCATCGAGGCGGTGGCGATCGTCACCCCGAACCACGTGCACTATGCCGCGGCCAAGGAATTCCTGAAGCGCGGCATCCACGTGATCTGCGACAAGCCGCTGACCTCGACGCTTGGCGACGCGAAGAAGCTGAAGAAGGCGGCGGACGAAAGCGATGCGCTGTTCGTGCTGACGCACAACTACACCGGCTATCCGATGGTGCGACAGGCGCGCGAGATGGTCGCCAATGGCGAGATCGGTGCGGTGCGGTTGGTGCAGATGGAGTATCCGCAGGACTGGCTGACGGAAAACATCGAACAGTCCGGTCAGAAGCAGGCGGCCTGGCGCACGGATCCGGCGCGCTCCGGCGCCGGCGGGTCGACCGGTGATATCGGCACGCACGCCTATAATCTCGGTGCCTTCGTTTCCGGCCTCGAGCTGGAAGAACTCGCTGCCGATCTCGACAGCTTCGTTGGCGGCCGCCAGCTCGACGACAATGCCCATGTGATGATGCGCTTCAAGGCGAAGGACGGCGAGCGCGCCAAGGGTCTGCTCTGGTGCAGCCAGGTGGCGCCCGGCCACGAGAACGGTCTGATGGTGCGCGTCTACGGCACCAAGGGCGGGCTCGAATGGACGCAGAAGGACCCGAACTATCTCTGGTACACGCCGTTCGGCGAGCCGAAGCGCCTGCTCACGCGCGCCGGCGCCGGCGCGGGTGCGGCCGCAAACCGCGTCAGCCGCATTCCGTCGGGCCATCCGGAAGGCTATCTCGAAGGTTTCGCCAACATCTACACCGAGGCGGCGCGCGCCATATTTGCCAAGCGCAAGGGCGAGAAGATCGATCCGGCCGTCACCTATCCGACCATCGACGACGGCATGAAGGGCATGGTCTTCGTCGATGCCTGCGTCCAGTCATCCAAACGAAATGGGGCGTGGGTAAAGGTATAGCCACAGGCTAATACCGGCGCAGGGGCGGGGCTTTCCCGCCCTTTTTCGCGAGTTGACATTTGCCGGCATCGTTTTAGGTCGGCCCTCTACAAACCGAAAAACAAGGTCCCGCTGGCGGCGGGGGCGGAACGAGACGAGACAAAGAGATGACCGATCCCAAGATCCTGGCAGAGCGCTTTCCGGGCGATTTCGTATTCGGGGTGGCGACCGCCTCCTTCCAGATCGAAGGCGCGACCAAGGCCGATGGACGCAAGCCGTCGATCTGGGATGCCTTTTCGAATATGCCGGGCCGTGTCTTCGGGCGTCACAACGGCGATGTCGCCTGCGACCACTACAATCGCCTGGAAGAAGATCTGGACCTGATCAAGAGTCTCGGCGTCGATGCCTATCGGTTTTCCGTTGCCTGGCCGCGGATCATTCCTGAGGGTACCGGTCCGATCAACGAGAAGGGGCTCGATTTCTACGACCGTCTCGTCGACGGCCTCAAGGCCCGCAACATCAAGGCCTTCGCCACACTTTACCATTGGGACCTGCCGCTGGCGCTGATGGGCGATGGCGGCTGGACGGCGCGCACGACGGCCTATGCCTTCCAGCGCTACGCCAAGACGGTGATTGCTCGCCTCGGCGACCGGCTCGATGCGGTCGCGACCTTCAACGAGCCCTGGTGCTCGGTGTGGCTCAGCCATCTCTACGGCATCCATGCGCCGGGCGAGCGCAACATGGATGCAGCCCTGCATGCGCTGCACTTCACCAATCTGGCGCACGGGCTCGGCGTCGACGCCATCCGCTCCGAGCGGCCGAACCTCCCCACGGGCATCGTCATCAACGCGCATTCGGTCTATCCGGGCAGCGACAGCGCGGCCGACAAGAAAGCCGCCGACCGTGCCTTCGACTTCCACAACGGCGTCTTCTTCGGCCCGATCTTCAAGGGAGAATACCCCGAGAGTTTCATGAGTGCGCTCGGTGACCGTATGCCTGCGATCGAAGACGGTGACATGGAGACGATCTCCCGGCCGCTCGACTGGTGGGGGCTGAACTACTACACGCCGATGCGGGTGAGCGACGATCCGGCCTATGGCGCAGAATACCCGGCAACCATCAATGCCAAGCCGGTGAGCGAGACAAAGACGGATATCGGCTGGGAAGTCTATGCCCCGGCGCTTGGCAGCTTGGTCAAGACGCTGAACGCGACCTACCAGCTGCCCGCCTGCTACATCACCGAGAACGGCGCCTGCTACAACATGGGCGTCGAGAACGGCATCGTCGACGACCAGCCGCGGCTCGACTACATCGCCGACCATCTGTCGGTGACGGCGGACCTGATCTCCGAGGGTTATCCGATGCGCGGCTATTTCGCCTGGAGCCTGATGGACAATTTCGAGTGGGCCGAGGGCTACAAGATGCGCTTCGGCATCGTGCATGTCGACTACGACAACCAGGTCCGCACCATCAAGAAGAGCGGTCAGTGGTACCAGGCGCTCGCCGAACAGTTTCCCAAGGGCAACCACGTCTGACGCTCAAGCGGGCGGCCCACCCGCCCGTGGTGTTTCCGTGCGGCTCGGTCACTTCACCGCCGGACCGGCAGGACTTCCAGGCTCTGCCGGTCGAGCTGGGCCAGCACTTCCTTGAAGCCGTAACGCGGCTTCCAGTCGAGCTTTTCGATCGCAGCACTCGGGTCGTAGACCCTGTCGATGGTCGCGGGCAGCGACCAGTCGCGATCGGAAAAGGCTTGGCTCAGTTTTGGCGCACGTTCGCGCAAGAGTCCCGTCGCGTCCTCCGCCAGCCGGCGGCAATCCGTTGGAAGGAAGGGCGTTTCGCCCGAGATGATGTAACGCTGAAAGGCCGGGCCGCCATTGTCGAGTGCTGCCACATGCGCGGCAGCCACGTCGCGCGCATCGATGCCGCGGTGCAGGCGGTAGCTTGCGATACGATCGGCGGCCTCGGGGAAACAGCGCGACATGCGCAGCACGCGCACATGCAAAGCGCGATCGGCGGCGTTTTCGAGCAGGGCTTCGGCCGCAAGCTTGGTGTGGTGGTAGATGGTGTGCGGCTTCGGTGGCGTCTCCTCGGTGATCCAGGCGCAGCCGCCTTCCGTGACCGCATGGCCGTAGAGTGCCGTCGTGCTGGTAAAGACGATGCGGCCGACGCCGGCGGCCTGGGCTGCGGCAATCACCAGATGCGTGCCCATCACGTTGACGCGCTCGAACTCCTGGTCGGCGACCGCATCCACATGCGGCGCGTGCAGGGCAGCCGTATGGATCACGGCGTCCGCCCCTTCCATCGCGCGCTCGAGCAGCTCGCCATCGACGAAGTCGCCGACGATGGCCGTGGTGCCGAACGGGGCACGGTCGATGCCGATGACGTCATGGTCGTCAGCGGCGAGTGCGTTATAGATGGCTCTGCCGATGCGGCCGGAACTTCCGGTCAAGACGATGCGCATTTCTCACCTCGTAATCCTGTCCCTGCCCGTTAGCATGAAATGCGGTCGGGCACAGTCCGCCCGAACAAGGATATCCAAGATGGCGATTTGCGGGATGACGGTGCCCTGCCACGCAAAAGAGCATGGTTTTGCCGCTGTTTGCCATAATCAGGAAAATCATGCCTGTGAAAGGGCGTGGCAATTCTCCATAAGAGCCGTAGATTATGTCGCGTGCGGGCCATGCGGCGCCAAAGTTGAACTGACTGGTTGCTTGATGTTAGAGAAGTGCTCCCTGTTCCGAATGCGTTGTCGAATGTCGGCCTGACCAGACGCGCGTTCCATCCCGGCCAGGCCCGGGATCATGAGTTTTGAACATCCGAGAGCACTTATGTACCCGCACATTCCGACTGCGCCTCATTCGGGGATTTCCGAACGATGAGCGTTTCCGCCCAAAACACCGCGCCATCGGCTGACGCGGCCGTCGTCTTCGACGGCGTTTCCAAGCATTTCCCCGCGTCCGGCACCAGCGGCGCCTTCACTGCGCTCGACAAGGTCTCGTTGACCGTCGATCGTGGCTCGATCACTGGCATCATCGGCCGTTCCGGTGCCGGCAAGTCGACGCTGATCCGGCTGGTCAACGGGCTCGAAAAACCGACGGGTGGCAAGGTGCTGGTCGACGGCGTCGATGTCGGCGGGCTCGACGAGGCGGCGCTGCGCAGCCTGCGCCGCTCCGTCGGCATGATCTTCCAGCACTTCAACCTGCTCTCCTCGCGCACCGTGTTCGGAAACGTCGCGCTGCCGCTTGAAATCGCGGGCATGGACAAGCGCGCGATCGAACAGCGCGTGCTGCCGCTGCTCGATCTCGTCGGCCTTGCCGACAAGCACGGGCGCTATCCGGCCGAGCTTTCGGGTGGCCAGAAGCAGCGCATCGGCATTGCCCGGGCGCTTGCGACCGAGCCGAAGCTCCTGCTTTCCGATGAGGCGACCTCGGCGCTCGATCCGGAGACGACCCAGTCGATCCTGGAGTTGTTGAAGCGCATCAATGCCGATCTCGGCCTGACGGTGCTGCTCATCACCCACGAGATGGAAGTGGTGAAGGCGGTAACTTCGGATGTTGCCGTCATCGATCACGGCCGCATCGTCGAGCGTGGCCACACCTTCGATGTCTTCACTCATCCGAAGCACGAGACGACGCGGGCGCTGCTTTCGGGCCTCCCAGGCTCAAAGCTTCCAGACGCGGTCGCCCGCGCCCTGAAGCCTGAGCCTGCGGCCGGTGATCGCGCCGTCGTGCGGCTCACCTTCTTCGGGGCTGCGGCCGAAAAGCCGCTGATCTCGCAGCTGATCAAGTCCGTCGGCGCCGAGGTCAACATCATTGCCGGCACCATCGATGAAATTGGCGGCGCGCCCTATGGCTCGCTGGTCGTCGCCTATGGCGCGGATGCCGAGACGTCCGGCCGCGCCGAACGCTTCTTTGTCGAAAACGGTCTGGTCACGGAGGTGCTCGGTTATGTCGCCTGATATTCTCCTGCGCATCGGCGGCGCCACCGTCGACACGATCTACATGGTCGCCATTGCCGGCCTCATCGGCTCGCTGATCGGTGGGCCGATCGGTATCTTCCTCGCCACCAGCGGTAAGGGCGAGCTCTTTCCGGCGCCGACGCTCAACCGGATCATCGGGCTGATTGTGAACGCCACGCGCTCGACGCCGTTCATCATACTCGTCGTCGCCATCATTCCGTTTACCCGACTGCTCACCGGCACCTCCATCGGTACGAAGGCGGCGATCGTACCGCTGACGATCGCCACCATCCCCTTCGTCGCGCGTCTGGTCGAGGCGGCGATCCGTGAAATCGACAAGGGGCTGATCGAGGCGGCGCGTGCCATGGGGGCGACCCCGATGCAGATCGTCTTCAAGGTGCTACTTGCCGAAGCGCGGCCGGCGCTGACGCTGGCGCTCACCATGACGGCCGTCAGCCTTATCGGCTATTCGGCGATGGTCGGCGCCGTCGGCGGCGGCGGGCTCGGCGACCTCGGCATCCGCTACGGCTACCAGCGCTTCATGCCCGACGTGATGCTCGTCGTCGTCATCGTGCTGATCGTGCTGGTGCAGCTCGTCCAGACCGCCGGCGATGGCCTCGCGCGGCGCTTCGACAAGAAGAACCGCAAGACCTGATTTTCCTCCCAAGACTTAAACGTGAACAAGGAGACGACCATGAAGAAGCTCATCATCGCGGCAGCGATTGCCGCTCTCACCGCCGGAACGGCGCTTGCCGAGACCATCAAGGTCGGCGTCACGCCGGGCGAACATGCCCAGATCATGGAGAAGGTGAAGGAAGTCGCAGCCCCCAAGGGCCTCGACATCGAGATCCTCGAATTCTCCGACTACGTCGTTCCGAACCAGGCTCTGGCTGACGGCGACCTCAACGCCAACTCGTTCCAGCACCAGCCCTATCTCGACAACCAGATCGCTGATCGCGGCTTCGACATCGTCAGCGTCGGCACCACCATCACCACCCCGATGGGCGTTTATTCGCAGAAGGTGAAGAGCCTCGATGAACTCACGGACGGCGCAACGATCGCCATCCCGAACGACCCGACCAATGGCGGCCGCGCGCTGCTCGTTCTTGCGTCCAAGGGTCTGATCAAGGTCAAGGAAGAGGCTGGCCTCAAGGTCACGCCGGCCGACATCACCGAGAACCCGAAGAACATCACCTTTGCCGAGCTCGACGCTGCCCAGCTGCCGCGCTCGCTGCAGGACGTTGACGCGGCCGTCATCAACACCAACTACGCGATGGAAGCCGGCCTGCATCCGAAGAAGGACGCAATCGCGATTGAAGGCGAAAAGTCGCCCTACGCCAACGTCATTGCCGTTCGCAAGGCCGACAAGGACGCGCCGTGGGTGAAGACGCTGGTCGAATCCTACCACGACGAAAAGGTGCGTGCCTTCATCAACGACACCTTCAAGGGCGCGTTGATCCCAAGCTGGTAAGCTCTGCCCAAGCGAGCTATCGACCGCGCGCCGCACCCTGGCGCGCGGTTTTTCTTTGACCGGACCGCGCGCAGCGTTATCCTCCGCCTGCCTTGAGGAGGGTAGGACATGGATGCGATGACGGGCGGATGTCTCTGCGGTGCGATCCGGTATGAGCTGAAGGCTCAGCCTCTCTTTTCCGGCTTCTGCCATTGCCGCGATTGCCAGCGTACGACCGGAACCGGCCATTGCTGCTATATGATCTTCGACCGCGCCGATGTGTCGATGTCGGGCGCGGGCCGCGGTTATGAGACGCGCGCCGAAAACGGCAATCCATCCGTTCGCTATTTCTGCGAGACCTGCGGTAGCCAGGTGCACGGCTCAGGTCCGCCGGATGATCCGCGTGTGTCGATCTATGCCGGCACGCTCGATGACCCCTCGGTGTTTCAGCCGACCGATGCGATCTTCACGCGCAGCCGGCATGAATGGGACCGGAGCGCGCTGGTGCTTGGGGAGTGCGAGGCGTTGCCGGGCTAACTGCGTTCGCTAAGTGAAACTGCCCCTCTCCTCGGGTTAAACCCGAGGACTAACCCTCTCCCCGCAAGCGGGGCGAGGGGACGTGCCGCGCTGGGGCGCCACGGAGCTCTCTGTACCCGGGAACCCCGGGGACCGCCTGCAAGTCGCAGCCGAAAGCTGGGGTTAGCTTTGTGAGCAGGGGCGGTGCCGCAAGTCCCTTCGCCCCGCTTGCGGGGAGAAGGTGCCGGCAGGCGGATGA
>NZ_JTLA01000070.1:0-104732 GCF_000799055.1 Ensifer sp. ZNC0028 | reverse complement strand
GAGCCGCGACAGAGCACGTTCGCGCTTGTCCTCAGGCTTTTCCCAGCGGTTGGAGCGTTCCGGCCGGCGGGTATCGCCGCCATCGTCGTCCGCGGCATCGCCGGCAACGGTTGCTGCCTGGTCGTTGTAGAGCGGCGCGTCGAAGTTCGCCTTGGCGTCCTCGATCAGGCGCGGTCCCAACTGGTCGCGCAGGGTGCGTCCGCGGATTTCCTGGACATGCCCTTCCGGCAGTTCGCCGAGCTGGAACGGGCCGTAGGAGATACGGATGAGGCGGTTGACGTCGAGGCCGAGCGCGCCGAGCACGTTCTTGATTTCGCGGTTCTTGCCTTCGCGAAGCCCCATCGTGATCCAGACGTTCGAGCCCTGGACGCGGTCGAGCGTCGCTTCGATGGCGCCATAGAGCACGCCGTCGACGGCGATGCCGTCCTTCAGCCTGTCGAGCGCTTCCTGATCGATCTCGCCATGGGCGCGCACGCGGTAGCGGCGCAGCCAGCCGGTCGACGGCAATTCGAGCACGCGGGCAAGTCCGCCGTCGTTGGTCAGCAGCAGCAAGCCTTCGGTGTTGATGTCGAGACGACCGATCGACAGGACGCGCGGCAGTTCGTCCGGCAGGTTCTCGAACACCGTCGGCCGTCCCTCGGGATCGGCATTGGTGGTCACCAGGCCGGCTGGCTTGTGGTAGAGCCAGAGGCGCGTGCGCTCGATGCCGCGGATCGGCTGGCCGTCCACCTCGATCGCATCGGCAAGCGTGGCGTTGACGACGGGCGTATCGAGGATAACGCCGTTGAGCTTGATGCGTCCTTCCATGATCATCCGCTCGACGTCGCGACGCGAGGCAACGCCGGCACGCGCGAGGATCTTCGAGATACGCTGCGGTTCGTCGGCCGCCGCTACAGCCGCAGCCGGACGTTCCCGGGCCGGACGCGAAGCGCCGGCCTTGGGATCAGACGTCTTTGCATCGAAGCTCCTGCCGGGGCCCTTGGCACCGAAAGATTTCGGGCCGGAAGCCTTGGCTCCTGCAGCCTTTTTCGGCGCAGCGCCCTTCTTGTCGGCGAAATGCGGTTTCTTGTCCCGGCCAGCGGACTTGCCGCCAGGCCGCGTGGGCTTGTCTTTGGATGTCATTTGTGTTGCCTGCCTTTTGCGGCTGTCCTATCAGGTCGCGGCCCGTGGGTTAAGAGAAATTATTGTTTGAGCGATGGCTGAGACGACACGCTTCATGGATGTGGCCCTTGAGGAGGCCCGCAAGGCTGCCGAACGCGGCGAAGTGCCGATCGGCGCCGTGGTGGTTTTCGACGGCCGGATCATTTCGCGCGCCGGCAATCGCACCCGCGAACTCAACGACGTGACCGCCCATGCGGAGATCGTCGCCATCCGCGAAGCTGCCGCCGTCCTCAAGGACGAAAGGCTGACAGGCGCCGATCTCTACGTCACGCTCGAACCCTGCACCATGTGCGCAGCGGCGATTTCGTTTGCGCGCATCCGCCGCCTCTATTACGGCGCCGACGACCCGAAGGGCGGCGCGGTCGACAGCGGCGTGCGTTTCTTCGGCTCGCCCACCTGCCACCATGCGCCCGATGTCTATTCGGGCCTTGCCGAGCGGGAAGCTGCCGATATCCTCAGGGATTTCTTTGCCGGCAAGCGGTGAGACCCCTTAGCGCCTTGCGACGGCGTGACTTCCTGAAATCGCTTCAGTCGGCGGCGAAGCTATCGAGTGCCGCGCCAGACAGGCGGTAGCGCGTCCATTCGGACATGGGCTCTGCGCCAACCGATTCGTAGACGCGGATCGCCGGTTCGTTCCAGTCGAGCACGCTCCATTCGAAGCGGCCGCAGCCTTCCTCGACGGCAATCTTAGCCAGATGCTTCAGGAGCATCTTGCCGGCGCCGGAACCGCGGCAATCCGGGGTGACGTAAAGATCTTCGAGGTAAAGCCCCTTGCGCGCCTGCCAGGTGGAATAGTTGTAGAACCACATGGCAAAGCCCGCCGGCTTGCCATCCTTCTCGCAGATCACCGCGCGGGTGATCGCGCCGGGACCGAAGAGCGAAGCCTGCAGCATCTCGACCGTCGCCTCGACGGCGTCGGGCTCCTTCTCGTAGATGGCAAGTTCGGTGATGAAGCGCAGAATGGTCTCGGCGTCTTCCGGGCGGGCGTCACGAATGCTGATGGTCATGGCTCAGGCGCTTCTCAAGCACTTCCAGCAAACAAACGCGCGTTTCGCCGGAACTGCATGGATCAAGGGGAGAGAGGCATTTCGCCGTTTCAACGAAACGGCGAAAACGGGTTTAGAAGGGCCAATACCACTTGGAGCCGGAATTCTTGATCTGCGCCTCCTTCTTGCGGCGGCGCTCCTTGTCCTTCTCCGGCTCGCCGAGATCGGTCTCGGTGCCCTCAGGCAGGCGACGGTAGTCGAGCGGCGGATCGCTCAGGAAGCGGCGCTTGTCGGAATAGGCGCCCATTTCGATCTTGCGCCCTTCGCGATAGGCCTCCTGCTGCTCCTTTGCGGAGAGACGGCGACCGTTGGCGCTCGCCTTGGCAAGCGGCGAGACATAGTTCGGGTTGTTCTTGTTGGCGTCGGCCTCTTCACGCAGGCGCTTGCGCACCTCTTCCGGAGACTCGACCCATTCCGGGTTTGCCTCGCGGCTGGCAAGCGATTTCTGCGGCTCGACGAGCGAGGCCTGCTGGGCCGACGGCGGCAGGACGAGGCCCGGACGCGGCTGGTACTTGACCGGATCCCGCTTCGGCGGCCCGAAGCTTGCGACGCTCCCGAGGTCGTCCATGAGCTGTTCGCCAGCGGTCTTGTCCGTGCCATAGGTCGGGCCACCGATGCAGCCCGTAAGCACCAGGCCGCTCGTCAAAATGGCGGCCACGCTGGCAAGCACTCGCAACTCTCGCGTCATTTCCATGAGATTCCTTCCAGCCGGCCACCGGTCAGCGCGGCCACTCAAGCGCCCATGGCGGAGAAATCCGCCAAATTTCGGGCAGGTTTTACCGGATGAACGCAAGGAGTGCAATTCATCCGGTAACAATGCGTTAAGCCTTGAAACCAAGCTCGCGCAAGGCAGCGGCATCCCGGGCAGACACGTCCGGGTAGAGTGCGTCAGAACCGACGTCGGTCGTGATCCGCCAGGAGCGGGCGCATTTCTGACCTTCGGCAAGCTTCGGCACGACGCTGACCTTGGCCACTTCGGCCAGGCGGAACGCGTCGGCCGGACCTTCGGTGGCTTCGACGGTGATCCCCGAGGTGATGCAGATCTCGGCGAAGTCCTGGCCTTCCAGCGCCTTCAACAGCTCCGGATCGGCGACGTGGACGACCGGTGCAGCCTCCAGCGACGAGCCGATGCGCTTGTCCTTGCGCTCGATCTCGAGCGCGCCGGTGACGACGGTGCGAACCGCGCGGATCTTTTCCCACTTGGCTTCGAGCGCATCGTTCTTCCATTCCGCCGGGATCGCCGGGAACTGTTCGAGATGCACCGACACGGCATCGGGCTTGCGCGACAGCCAGGCCTCTTCCGTGGTGAAGGGCACCATCGGCGCCAGCCACAGCACGAGGCAATCGAAGAGCTTGCGGATCACGGCGAGAGCCGAGCGCCGGCGCAGACTCGACGGCGCGTCGCAGTAGAGCGCATCCTTGCGAACGTCGAAATAGAACGCCGAGAGTTCGACATTCGAGAAATCGATCAGCGCGCGGGCGATCTTCTTGAAGTCGAAGGCGTCGTAGCCTTCGCGCACGACCTGGTCGAGCTCGGCCAGGCGATGCAGCATCAGCTTTTCGAGTTCCGGCATCTCGGCATAGGCAATCTCTTCGCCCTTGTCGTGGGCGAGCGTGCCGAGCATCCAGCGGATCGTGTTGCGCAGCTTGCGATAGGCGTCGATGTTGGTCTGGATGATCGTCTTGCCGAGACGCTGGTCTTCCCAATAGTCCGTCGTCATCACCCACAGGCGCAGGATGTCGGCGCCGGCATCCTTCATCACCTCTTGCGGGGTGACCGTGTTGCCCTTCGACTTCGACATCTTCTCGCCCTTCTCATCCATGGTGAAGCCATGGGTGACAACGGCGTTGTAGGGTGCGCGGCCGCGCGTGGCGCAGGCCTCGAGCAGCGAAGAATGGAACCAGCCGCGATGCTGATCCGAACCTTCGAGATAGACGTCGGCCGGCCACTTCAGGTCCGGACGGTCTTCGAGCGTGAAGGTGTGGGTCGAACCTGAGTCGAACCACACGTCGAGGATGTCCATGACCTGGTGCCACTTGGCATGATCGTGGTCGTTGCCAAGGAAGCGATCCTTGGCGCCTTCGGCGAACCAGGCATCGGCGCCTTCCAGTTCGAACGCATCGAGGATGCGGGCGTTGACGGCCTCGTCGATCAGGATCTCGCCCTGGTCGTCGGCAAAGATCGCGATCGGCACGCCCCAGGCGCGCTGGCGCGAGAGCACCCAGTCCGGACGGCCTTCGATCATCGCACGCAGGCGGTTCTGGCCAGCACCCGGAACGAAGCGGGTGTCGTCGATCGCCGAAAGGGCGCGCGAACGCAGCGTCGTGCCGTCGCCGAAGGCCTTGTCCATGTAGACGAACCATTGCGGCGTGTTGCGGAAGATCACCGGCTTCTTCGAGCGCCAGGAATGCGGATAGGAGTGCTTCAGGCGGCCGCGGGCAAAGAGCGCGTGGCGGGCGATCAGCGCTTTGATGACGCGATCGTTGGCGTCGCCCTTCTTGCCCTTGTCGTCGATGACGCGGCCGGCGCCACCTTCGGCGTCCGGGCCGAAGCCATGGGCGTCAGCGGTGAAGTAGCCGGCGTCGTCGACCGTGAACGGGATCGCCGAGGAGATGCCGCGGGCTTCGAGCGCGCGGGCATTGTCCATCCAGGCGTCAAAGTCCTCGCGACCGTGACTCGGCGCCGTGTGCACGAAGCCGGTGCCGGCGTCGTCGGTGACGTGGTCGCCGTCGAGCAACGGCACCTTGAAGGCGTAGCCGCCGCCCAGACCGTGCAGCGGATGCGCGCAGGTCACGGACGACAGTTCATCGGCCTCAAGGTCGCGAACGAAGTTGAAGGTGAGCTTGGCCTTGGCCGCGGACTCGTCTGCCAGGCGCTTGGCAAAGATCAGCTTCTCGCCCGGCTGCGGGCCGAAGTCGTTCTCGGCGGTCGCCACCTCATAGAGACCGTAGGCATAACGCGAGGAATAGGCGATGGCGCGGTTGCCGGGGATGGTCCAGGGCGTGGTCGTCCAGATCACGACGAAGGTGCCGGCAAGGCTGTCGGGACCTTCGGTGACCGGGAACTTCACCCAGATCATGTCGCTTTCGATATCGGCGTATTCGACTTCGGCTTCGGCCAATGCCGTGCGCTCGACCACCGACCACATGACCGGCTTCGAGCCGCGATAGAGCTGGCCGAGCTTGGCGATCTTCATCAGTTCGCCGGCGATGCGCGCTTCGGCGTGGAAGTTCATCGTCGTGTAGGGATTGTCGAAGTCGCCCTCGATGCCGAGACGCTTGAACTCCTCGGCCTGGACCTGGATCCAGCCGGCGGCGAAGTCACGGCATTCCTGACGGAACTCGTTGACCGGAACCTCGTCCTTGTTCTGGCCCTTCTCGCGGTACTTCTCCTCGATCTTCCACTCGATCGGCAGACCGTGGCAGTCCCAGCCGGGTACGTAATTGGCGTCGAAACCGCGCATCTGGAACGAGCGGTTGATGACGTCCTTGAGGATCTTGTTCAGCGCGTGGCCGATGTGGATGTTGCCGTTGGCATAGGGAGGACCGTCGTGCAGCACGAACTTTTCGCGGCCGGCAGCCGACGCGCGCAGCTTCTTGTAAAGGCCCATCTTCTGCCAGCGGGCAACCGTTTCCGGCTCCTTCTGCGGCAGGCCTGCGCGCATCGGAAATTCCGTCTGCGGCAGATAGAGGGACGAGGAATAGTCGATCTTTTCAGCGGTGTCGGTCATGGTTTTTGCAATCGCTTCTTCGCGCGAACGGCCGCGCATACGAAATGGGCTCGGTATCGAGAGATGACTGGGGCGTCGGAAACGCCGAAATCCCGGACCTTCCGGCTGATCACAGCACGCGGAAGGCCGGGCCAATAATTCGCTGATCGATGATCAATCGACGGTGCCGGGTCATGGTGGCCGGTTGTTTAAGGCGTTTTCCGCCTTTTGAAAAGGTCCGCCGCCGCGCGAAGACCGAAATCTTTTATCGGGCGAAGTTGAGCCCGCGGTCGATGTCGCCGAGCGGCGTGACGCCGGAAAGCAGCGCGCGGGCTTCGGCCTCGTCCTGACGGATCTGCGCAACGAGCGGATCGAGGCCATCGAATTTCAGTTCGTCGCGCAGGTGACCGAAGAAGGTCACGGCGCAGACCTCACCATAGAGATCGCCGGAGAAATCGAAGACGAAGGTCTCGAGCAGCGGCTCGCCGTCGCTGTCGACTGTCGGCCGGCGGCCGAAGCTCGCCACGCCGTCGTAGAGAGAGCCGTCGGCGCGACGGAAACGCACGGCATAGATGCCGGGCCGAAGCTCCACCTCGGGCGCAAGCCGCATATTGGCGGTGGGGAAGCCGAGTTCGCGGCCGAGCTTCTTGCCGCCAATCACCTCGGCCTCGACGAGATAACGGTAGCCGAGCATGCCGGCGGCCTGCGCGACATCGCCCTCGCCGAGCAGCGCGCGGACGTAGCTCGACGAGATGACGGACGCATTTTCATCACGGAAGGCGTCGACCAGCGTCACGCCAAACCCGTTGTCGCCGCCCGCCGCCATCAGAAAGGCCGGGCCACCCTCGCGACCCTTGCCGAAATGGAAGTCGAAACCGGTCACCACATGCGAGGCATGCAGCCATTCGAGCAGGATGCGATGGATGAAGTCCGATGCGGAAAGCTGCGAGAAGGTACGATCGAAGGGATATTCGATGACGGCGCCGAAGCCCATGCCTTCGAGGATGCGCGCCTTCAACGGCGCCGGCGTCAGCCGGAAGACAGGCGCGTCCGGGCGGAAGACGGTTCGCGGATGCGGCTCGAAGGTGAGCACGAGTGCCGGCACGCCGCGCGACTTCGCCTCTTCCAGCGCCCGATTGAGAACCGACTGGTGGCCACGGTGCACGCCGTCGAAATTGCCGATAGCGACGACACCGCCGCGCAAGTGCTCCGGAAGCGGATCACGGGTCTCGTTGCGATGAAAAACCGTCATCTCCGTCTTCCCGTCAGGCGAGCCGTGGCATCCAATATTTCGGCGAGGCGCCCTCCTTTTTGAGGAAGGCGGCAAGCTTCGCCTCGTCGGTCCGGCTTTCGTTCATGTATTCCTGGGCATGGATACCGGCGCTGATATAGAGCAGATCCAGGCCCGCATCCTGCGCGCCCTTGACGTCCGTCGGCATGCCGTCACCGACAGCGATGACGCGGGTGAGGTCGATCGGTCCGCGCGCGGCCTTCGCCTCGCCGAGGGCGGCGCGGTAGATCGCAATGTAGGGCTTGCCGGCAATGCGCGCCTCGCCGCCGATTTCCTCGTAGAGCTTGGCAATCGCGCCAGCGCAGGGGATCAGCCGGTGGCCGCGCTCGACGACGAGGTCGGGATTGGCGCAGATGAACGGGATCTTGCGCTTGGCAAGGCCCGTCAGGGTCGCACGGTAATGCTCGGGCGTTTCGGTTTCGTCGTCATAGAAGCCGGCGCAGACGACCGTCTCGGCATCTTCCGAGGAAACGATCTGCGTCCCCAGTCCCTCGAGCAGCGGCAGGTCGCGCTCGGCGCCGATGAAGAAGATCTTCTTGTCGGCGGCAGCGATCAAAGCCCGGGTCACGTCGCCCGAGGTGACGATCCGGTCATAGGCTTCGTCGGGCACGCCGAGGCTGCGGATCTGCACCTTCACCATCGGGCTCGGGCGCGGCGAATTGGTGATGAGTACGACGGTCAGCCCGGCGGCACGCGCCTCGGCCAATGCTTCACAGGCGGAGGCGAAAGCCTGCACGCCGTTGTGAAGAACGCCCCAGACGTCGCACAGAACGACATCGTAGCGCTTGGCGATTTCGCGAAAACTGTTGATCCTTGCGGCCATTCTGGCTTCCTGCAAACACGGTTTCCGGCTTGCATGGCAAGGAAGGCAGGAGATTACAAGTCTCGTCTCCCGAAAAAGGCGCCCCTTCCCAAGGATTCCGGCGGCGTCGAGAGCCAGGAAAAAATGCGTTGTGGACGCCGCCCGCCACGCAGAAGCACTTTGTCGTGGTTATCAACCGTCAAAATCCGGCCGATGCCACGCATCGACGCGATCGCCTAGATTTCGCCAAGAATGAGGCTAGGCTGCCTACGCCCTCGCCTGCTGCGCCCGTCCATGGCAACTGCCGTCAGCAAAAAATCTAGGCGCCGATCCTTGACTCACCCCATACCCAAGCTTATCTCGGCATCGCTAGCACTCGATAAATGAGAGTGCTAACACCCATCCATCGGGTCCATCTGCGATCCGTAGTGTCATTTGATCGAGGGATTAGACTAATGGCAAGCACCAACTTCCGCCCGCTGCACGACCGCGTCGTCGTTCGCCGCGTCGAGTCTGAAGAGAAGACCAAGGGCGGGATCATCATTCCGGACACCGCCAAGGAAAAGCCGCAGGAAGGCGAAATCGTCGCCGTCGGTTCGGGCGCCCGTGACGAAAGCGGCAAGGTTGTCGCTCTCGACGTCAAGGCTGGCGACCGCGTTCTGTTCGGCAAGTGGTCGGGCACCGAAGTCAAGATCAACGGCGAAGACCTTCTGATCATGAAGGAAGCCGACATCATGGGCATCATCGGCTGATCCAGCCGTCGTCCACCCTTTTCATGACAACCAATGGGCAATGAGCCCGGGAGTTCTCTAATGGCTGCAAAAGAAATCAAGTTCGGCCGCACCGCGCGCGAAAAGATGCTGCGTGGCGTCGACATCCTCGCTGACGCCGTAAAGGTCACGCTCGGCCCGAAGGGTCGTAACGTCATCATCGACAAGTCTTTCGGCGCTCCGCGCATCACCAAGGACGGCGTATCGGTCGCCAAGGAAATCGAACTCGAAGACAAGTTCGAAAACATGGGCGCCCAGATGGTCCGCGAAGTTGCTTCGAAGACCAACGACATCGCTGGCGACGGCACCACGACTGCAACCGTTCTTGCCCAGGCGATCGTTCGCGAAGGCGCAAAGGCCGTTGCTGCCGGCATGAACCCGATGGACCTGAAGCGCGGTATCGACCTCGCTGTCACCGAAGTCGTCAAGGATCTCCAGGCCAAGGCCAAGAAGATCAACACTTCGGAAGAAGTTGCACAGGTCGGCACGATCTCGGCTAACGGCGAGCGTCAGATCGGCCTCGACATTGCTGAAGCAATGCAGAAGGTCGGCAACGAAGGCGTCATCACGGTTGAAGAAGCCAAGACCGCCGAAACCGAACTCGAAGTCGTCGAAGGCATGCAGTTCGACCGCGGCTACCTGTCGCCGTACTTCGTCACCAACCCGGAAAAGATGGTCGCTGACCTCGACGACGTCTTCGTTCTCCTTCACGAGAAGAAGCTCTCGAACCTGCAGGCCATGCTCCCGGTTCTCGAAGCTGTCGTTCAGACCGGCAAGCCGCTCCTGATCATCGCTGAAGACGTAGAAGGCGAAGCCCTCGCAACGCTCGTCGTCAACAAGCTGCGTGGCGGCCTCAAGATCGCTGCCGTCAAGGCTCCGGGCTTCGGCGACCGCCGCAAGGCCATGCTCGAAGACATCGCCATCCTGACGGGCGGCACCGTGATCTCCGAAGACCTCGGCATCAAGCTCGAAAACGTCACGCTCGACATGCTCGGCCGTGCGAAGAAGGTTTCGATCTCCAAGGAAAACACGACGATCGTCGACGGCGCCGGCCAGAAGGCCGACATCGAAGGCCGCGTTGCCCAGATCAAGGCCCAGATCGAAGACACCACCTCCGACTACGACCGCGAAAAGCTGCAGGAACGTCTTGCCAAGCTCGCTGGCGGCGTTGCCGTGATCCGCGTTGGCGGCTCGACGGAAGTCGAAGTGAAGGAAAAGAAGGACCGCATCGACGACGCTCTCAACGCGACGCGCGCTGCTGTTCAGGAAGGCATCGTACCGGGCGGCGGCACTGCGCTCCTGCGTTCGGCCTCCAAGATCTCGGTCAAGGGCGTCAACGAAGACCAGGAAGCCGGCATCAACATCGTTCGTCGCGCTCTGCAGGCTCCGGCCCGCCAGATCGCCGAGAACGCTGGCGATGAAGCTTCGATCGTTGTCGGCAAGATCCTCGACAAGAACGAAGACAACTACGGCTACAACGCCCAGACCGGCGAATATGGCGACATGATCGCCATGGGTATCGTCGACCCGGTCAAGGTCGTTCGCACCGCCCTTCAGGACGCAGCCTCGGTTGCCGGCCTCCTCGTCACGACGGAAGCCATGATCGCCGAACTGCCGAAGAAGGACGCCCCGGCTGGCATGCCTGGCGGCATGGGCGGCATGGGCGGCATGGACATGATGTGATAAAGGCGAAAGCCTTATCGCAGCACTGATCCATCCGGATCGGAAAGGCGGCCTTCGGGTCGCCTTTCTTGTTTTTTATCAATGCCATTCATCGCCGGTGAAGCATCTGCCGAACAGTCGGCAGGAAAAAACCCATCGGTTGTAGTCAGGCTTCAAAAAACCGTTGAAGTCGAAAAAAAACGAACTATAACAGCGCCCCAAGTGAGCGAAGATTGAGGGGAGACTGGGCGGCACACTTGAGGCAGGCGGGCAATCGCCGGGGCTTTTTCGTATTCGCTGCCCATCCGGAAATTCTTCGAGACTATACCTAAAGAATAAAAGTATTTAATCGCAAATTAAGCCGACACTCTCCTTCGAAATAAGTTCGCCGGCGAGATCCACTACCATCTATCGACCTTTCTACTTGAGAAAACACCCACACCATGTGGCGTGCGCTCTCGTATTGGTCGTGTCGGGCGCAATTTGCACATTGGGACGCGTTTCCCTGGGGTGCCGAAGGCGGCTCCGGGAACTCTGCTGGGGTAGACCGTGTTTAAGATCACCAGAGCAAATTCCGCTCCCCTCGGCGTTCCGGGACAGCCGCATCCCGGCCTTCCGCATCATGAATTCATGGAGCAGTTTTGCGTCTCCGAGGGATGGTCCGGCGACCTGTCGACGGGCCTGTTCCGCCTCGGCGAAAAGGCGGCCGCCATCCATGGCCTGCGCGACGGGGAGTGCGGCCTTCTGAACTTCGTTCGCTGCTACGATCCGGCCGATCGCAACCACGTGCTCGAACTGTTCGAGCAGGCGGCGACGAGTTGCTCGTCCTTCTGCTTTTCGACGACGATCGCGCTGGAGGAATCCGGCCAGAAGCAGCCGCTGTTCTGCATCGGTGAATCTTCGGGCCTCGAGCAGCGCTATTCCGGCATGATCACCGGCATCTTTTTCTTCCCACGCTTTCTCGTGGAAGTCGCGGGCCGCGCGCTGCTGCGCCAGTAAACCCGCCCTGCCCGCCCGCGGGCTCGGGTGTAGATCATCCCTGATCAGATACCTGGCCGTCGCAACCGCCCGATGGGCGATTGCAGTGAAGGCGTGCGGCGGAAGCGCCGCTCAGGCGGCCGCCGCGTCGTCCTTGCCCGTGAAGAGCACCGTGATCGGCGCCGGGCGGCCGAGCAGATAGCCCTGCGCCTCATCGCAACCCTCGGCCTGCAGGATATCGAGCTGCTTCTGCGTCTCGACGCCTTCGGCAAGAACCGGCACGGACAGGCTCTGGCCGAGCGCAAGAATAGCGCGCACGATCGCCTTGGCCTGCGGGCTGCCCTCCACTTCCCACATGAAGCTCCGGTCGAGCTTGATCTTGTCGAAGGGGAAGGAGCGCAGCGTCTCAAGCGACGAGTAGCCGGTGCCGAAGTCGTCGATCGCGATGGTGACGCCGAGTTCCTTGATCTGGCGCAGCGTCAGCAGCGCCCGCTCCTTGTCGTCGATGATCGTCGATTCCGTAATTTCGAGCTCCAGCCGGTTCGGGTCGAGACCCGTCTCGGCCAGCACGTCCTGCACCAGGCTGACGATGTCGCCGTTGGCAAGCTGGACCGGCGAGAGGTTGACCGCAATCTTGTGGCTGCTCTCCCAGCCCGCCGCCTCGCGGCAGGCTTCGCGCAGCACCCATTCGCCGATCGGCAGGATCGCGCCGCATTCCTCGGCAAGCGGGATGAACTCGCTCGGAGGCACCATGCCGCGTTCCGGATGGCTCCAGCGCAGGAGCACCTCGTAGCCGATGACGGCTCCGGTCATCACAGACTTCTGCACCTGGTAGTGCAAGGCAAGCTGCTTCTTCTCGACCGCGTCCCAGAGGTCGTTGGCAAGCGCGCGCCGCTGGCGGGCGGCCTCGTCCATCGACACCTCGTAGAAGCAGACGGTCTGGTTGAGGGCAGCCTTCGCCCGGTACATGGCGAGGTCGGCATTGTTGATCAGCGTGTCGGCCGTCTCCGCGTCCTGCGGATAGATCGCGACACCCATGCTGCCGCCCGACTTGAGCTCGAAATCGCCAAAGCGCATTTCCTCGTGCAGGCTCTTTTCGATGCGGCGCAGGAAGTCGTTGAGCTCGGAGAGTTCCTCGAAGCGCTTGACCGCCGCGAACTCGTCGCCACCCAAGCGCGCCACGAACTCGCCCTCCTGCAGCAGGCCCTTGACGCGCTGGGCGATCGTCACCAGCACGAAGTCGCCGGCGGCGTGGCCGTGCAGATCGTTGACTTCCTTGAACTTGTTGAGGTCGATACCGATGACGGCGACCTTGCGGTTGAACCAGGCGGCTGCGTCCAGTTCCTCTTCGAGATAGCTGCTGAACTGCAGCCGGTTCGGCAGGCCCGTGAGGCTGTCGTGGCGGGCAAGGAAGGTGATCTGCTCCTCGGTGTCCAGCCGCTCGGTGATATCCTCATAGGTGCTCACCCAGCCGCCATCGGGCAGCGTGCGATGCTTGGTCAGGATCGAACGGCCGTTGACCAGCTTCTCGACGATATCGCCGCCGCCGTTGCCGACCATTTCGATGCGGTGCTTCTGGTAGAGCTCGTCGGCCTTGGTCCGCGCCATTTCCGGATCGGAATAAATGCGGGCAAAGACGATGTCGAGGATCTCGCGGAAGGTCAGCCCCTTGCCGGCGAGCGTCTCGGAAAAGCCGAAGATCTCGCGGCAACGACGGTTCGACAGCAACAGCCGGTCGTTGCTGTCGAACAGGCAGATGCCCTGCGACATGTTTTCGAGCGCGACGTCGAGATTGTTGCTGACCTCGGCGATGCGATCGGCGTCAAGCTTCGCCTTGGTGATGTCCTTGACGATCTTGATGAAGCCGGCATGCTTGCCCTCATCGTCCATGAAAGGGTCGAGCACTACATGGGCCCAGAAGCGGGATCCGTCCTTGCGATAGCGCCAGCCTTCGTTCTCGTACTTGCCATCGGCCAGCGCGACCTCGAGCGCCCGCTGCGGTACGCCGTCGCGCTGATCCTCCTGCGAGTAGAAGCAGGCGAAATTCTTGCCGACGATTTCCTCGCCTTTATAGCCCTTGTTGGCCTCGGCGCCAGCGTTCCAGCTGGCGACGCGGCCGTCGGTGTCGAGCATGTAAATCGCGTAGTCCTTCACGCTGCGCACGAAGCGGGCAAATTCCCGTTCGGCAGCGGCCGCGGAAAGCTCGGCATGATGGGCGAAGCCGGCGGCGATCAGCACCATCGACAGCAGGAAGAAGGCCGTGCCGGCGATGACGAAGGCAAGCAGGTGCGGCTGGATCATGCCCGCATGGGTCGGCGTCAGCAGATCGGCCTCGATCGTGACCGCGCCCATGGCGGTGAAATGCAGCGCGACGATCCCGAGCGTCATCAGCAGGGTGGCAAGGACTTTCGCCTTCAACCGGTTGCCGATGCTGGCGATCGTACGCAGGGCGGCGATATCGAACAGCGAGCCGACGACCACGGAGGCGACGACCAGCGTCGCATCCCAGCGGATGCTGCCCGGCACGTCGAGCGCCGCCATGCCGAGAAAATGCATGCAGGCGACGCCGCCGCCGAGAACGAAGCCGCCGGCAATCCAGCCGAGCCGGTCCTGAACATGGGTGGCGATCAACAGTGCCGTCGTGGTCAGGATAATCGCGACGGCCAGCGACAGGCCGGTGAGATCCATCTGGTAGCCGAGGACGACGCCGGGGTCGTAAGCGAGCATGGCGATGAAGTGGGTCGCCCAGATGCCGAAGCCGCTGGCGATGCCAGCCGCCGTCGCCCAGATCGCTTTTGCCTTGCCCGAGGAGCCGCGAGCACGCTGCAACAGCGTGACTGCTCCGTAGCTCGCGAGGAAGCAGACAAGTGCGGCCAAAACGACCAGTCTGGGATTATGCTCTACCACCAGGCATGTAAGAACCTTGAACATCGCCAATCGCCTAAATCAACAACCACAGGGAAACGAGACCTCTCGCCTCCAGTTAATCGATCTGTGTTGCCGGTAGGTGATTTAAGGAAATGATAAATCGTCGCTTTGCCGCCCGGTTGCGCGGCAAAACAATAGTGGCGTCGTTAATGAAAATTGAAACCAAGCCGCCTTGAAGTTGCACTTTGCAAAAGGCGCTGCCTGGCGTGGTTTCGCCGCCTATGCTTGCGACAGCAGCGCCTTGAGGTCGGATTGCGGATCGGCGATGACGGCCCGGTCGGGGTTGACGCCGGTCTCCAGCATCTTCTTGCCGGTCACATAGGCCTTGGCGTCGTTGATCGCGTCGACGGCCACCAGGCGCCCCTGCCGGAAATACCAGACCGACACGCTGCCTTCGCGCTGGCCGGGCCTGACGATCGTTTCGTCATGGCCGAGCCCGAAGCCGGCGATCTGCAACTTGACGTCATACTGGTCGGACCAGAACCAGGGCTTGGGCTCGTAAGGGGCGTCGCTGCCGGCAAGGATCGCGGCGACCGCTTCGGCCTGATCGACGGCATTCTGTACCGACTCCAGCCGGATGCGCAGATCCTCGAAGGGCAGAACGGCGCAATCACCCATCGCGAAGATCGCAGGATCCAAGGTGCGGCCGTGCGCATCGACGACGATGCCATTTGCGGTTTCGAGCCCGGCATCATGCGCCAGGCGATCATTGGCGGTCACGCCGATGCCGACGATGACGACGTCGACCGGCAACGCGGAGCCGTCGGAGAGTTCCGCTGCGGTGACACGGCCATTGTCGCCTACGAGGCGGTTGAGGCCGGTGCCCTCGCGGATATCGACGCCGCGACCACGATGAATGTCGCGCACGAGGCCCGATGTCGCCGAGGAGGCTACACGCTGCAGGATGCGGTCGGCCATTTCGATGACCGTGACGTCCAGCCCGCAGGTGCGCGCGACGGCCGCCGCCTCGAGGCCGATGTAACCGCCACCGATGACGAGCGCGCGACGGCCGGGCTTCATCTCCTCGGCAAGGCGATCGGCATCCCTGAAGTCACGAACGACGAAGACACCCTCGAGATCGCCACCGACAGAGGCGGGCAGCCGGCGCGGCGTGGCGCCGGTGGCAAAGGCCAGCACCTCATAGTCGAGCGACGTGCCGTCGCTGAGCGTCACCCGCTTGCCGGCCCGGTCCAGGCCTGTCACGGTCGTTTCGAGGCGCAAGTCGACCGCGTGCTCGCCGTACCAGGCTTCCGGCCGGTAGAGCAGCCGGTCGAGGCTCATCTCACGCAGGAGATACTTTTTGGAGAGCGGCGGGCGCTGATAGGGCAGGCTTGCTTCGGAGGCGACGATGGTGATCGGCCGCTCGTCCTTCAGTGCACGCAGCTTGGCAACCAGAGCAAAGGCGGCCTGACCGCCACCGACAACAACAAGCCTTCCGGACACGCTTCCCACCTGCCTTTATTCATCTGTACAACAAGGCCTAGCCTTCCGCCCGAGCTTCGTCAACTCTGGCACAGGCCACGCCGTTTGCTATTCCTTGCGCGGCACATCCATGCCCTTTAGAGCCGCCGGGCGCGAGAGGCCGCGCTCGACCCAGGCCATCACCTTCGGGAAGCTCTTGTAATCCAGAACCTCGGCGCCGCCATAGAATCTGCGCGCGCCCTCGACCCATGGGTAGGTGGCAATGTCAGCGATCGTGTAGTCGTCGCCCATCAGCCATTGCCGCCCTTCAAGTCGGGCTTCGAGCACGCCGAGCAGCCGCTTGGCTTCGTCACGGTAGCGCTCGACGGGGTAGGAATTGTTGGCGACCTTGTCGGCGGCGAACTTGAAGAAGTGACCGAACTGCCCGAACATCGGGCCGACGCCGCCCATCTGGAACATCACCCAGGCGATCGTTTCGTAACGGCCGGCCGCGTCGGCAGGCAGCAGCTTGCCGGTCTTTTCCGCGAGATAGATGAGGATCGCGCCGGACTCGAACAGCCCGATCGGCTTTCCATCCGGGCCGTTGGGATCGATGATCGCCGGGATGCGGCCGTTGGGGTTGAGCGAGACGAACTCGGGCGACTTCTGATCGTTGGTATCGAAGGCGATGCGGTGCGGCTCGTAGGGCAGGCCCAACTCTTCGAGCGCGATCGAAACCTTCACGCCGTTCGGCGTCGGCAGCGAATAGAGCTGGATGATATCAGGGTTTTTCGCCGGCCAGCGCTTGGTGATCGGAAAGGCGGACAGATCGGCCATGAAGGTCTCCTGGAACGGAACAGCGGGAAACGGCAGGAACGCCGCGCGCAGGACTTACATAGGAGTGGAGGGCGCGCCTTTTGAGGGCCCTACTTTATTTTTGTAACCGCGGGATCGTGAGATCCCGCCCTGCCCCGTTTGCAGCATCAAAGCACGCTACGAACGGCCGCAATAATCCGTGCCACGACCGGATCGCCGTCGTGGGCGGCCTTGCGCGCCCGAACGAGGCAAGCCTCGGAACGCAGGATCACGCCGTCCGTCAGGATCTTCAGGTGGTTTGCCTTCAGCGTCGAACCGGTCGAGGTGATGTCGACGATGATGTCGGCCGAACCGGAGGCCGGCGCGCCTTCGGTGGCGCCAAGGCTCTCGACGATGCGGTAGAGCTGGATGCCGTGGCTGCCGGAGAAATGGTTCTGCGTCAGCCGCCAGTATTTGGTGGCGATCGCCAGACGGCGACCGTGGCGGGCGCGGAAATCGGCGGCAACGTCGCCGAGATCGGCCATGGTGTCGACGTCGTACCAGACCTCAGGGACTGCGACGACAACGTCGGCATGACCAAAGCCCAGACGGGCGCAGAATTCGACGCGCGCGTCGGCGTTGGCGAGACCCTCGCGCACGAGGTCTTCGCCGGTCACGCCGAAATCGATCGAGCCGTTGCCGAGTTCGCGCGAGATTTCCGACGCCGAAAGGAACGCGATCTCAACGTCGTCGGCGCCTTCGACGCGGCCGCGATAGGAGCGGTCGTTACCGACGGCAACGATCTTCAGGCCGGCGCGTTCGAAGATCGCCGAGGCGTCATCCTTCATCCGCCCCTTGGACGGCAGCGCGATGGTGATGGTCATTGAGCGCCTCCTTCAGAGGCAATCGCCTTTTCGATGCGGTCGAGCCAGAGCGAGAAGCCAACGGCCGGGATGTGCTCGCGGGCGCCGAGCAGGGTCAGCAGCCGATCGAAGCGGCCACCGCCGGCAAGAACGGCATGCGTGCCGGCAAGCTCGACCTCGAAAACAAGGCCAGTGTAGTAGTCGAGCGGGCGACCGAAGGCCGCGCGATAGCGAATGGCGCCGATGTCGGCACCGGTCTTGGTGAGTGCGGACACACGGGCATCGAAGCGGGTGAGCGCATCATCGATCTTGAGGCCGGATTTCTGCGCGAAAGCGAAGAGTGCGGCCGGCGCCTCGGCAAGCGGCACATCGAGCGCCAGGAACGCAGCGACATGGTCCAGCGTCTTGCGGTCGAGCCGCGTGTTCGCCAGCTCCATCTTTTCCTTCAGCCGGCGCGCGATGTCCTCAGGCGAGCGGCTGGCATTGGTCGAATAGCCGGTCGCTTCCATCGTTGCGGCAACATGCGCGACGAGACGCTCCTCGTCCTCGAGCAGGCCGTCCATCGACAGCCGCACCACTTCGGGACCGAAGACGCCGACGGTCCGCGGATGGGCAAGCTCGGTCAGAAGCTTCTGCAGGTGCTTCTGGTCGCCGAAAGCGTGGATCAGCCGCTTCTGCCAGCCGGCCGGCAGGCCACAGGCTCCAACGACGGCTTCAAACACGGCCTGGTCGCCAAGCGTCACGCTGAGGGACCGTCCCGGCACTCGGTTGGCGACGATGCGCATCGCGTCAGAGACGGCGCGCGCATCGGCTGCCGCCGTGTCGGTATCGCCCAGATCCTCGATGCCAGCCTGGTAGAATTCGTTGCCACCTTCGCGGCGCTGGCGGAAGACCTCGCCGAGATAGGCATAGCGCTTCGGCGTTCCGGTGACCGCCTCGATATGGCGGAGACAGACGGGAATGGTGAATTCCGGCCGCAGGCACAGGCTCTCGCCAGTCTCGCTCTCGGTCATGAAGATACGGCGGCGCAGATCCTCGCCGGCCATGGCGAGGAAAGGCTCGGCCGGCTGGATCACCGGGGTGTCGACACGCAGCGCTCCGAGGCTTTCGAAGTCGGCAAGCAGCGCATCGGCAAAGGCAGGCAGATTGATGAGGGCCATGACCGTCAGCCCCTTGCCCGATCCTCGGCCTGCGCCGTCAGCATCTCGCGCACCTTTTCGACCAGTTCGGCCGTCGGCACGGAAACCTGGGCCACGCGCGCCTCGCGCCAGGCCGCATTGTCCTCGATCTCACCGGACAGGCGCTTGCCCTCGATCAGATCCTTGATCTGCACGACACCGGCGGCGCGCTCGTCGCCGCCCTGGATGATGGCAAGCGGCGAGCCACGGCGGTCGGCATATTTCAGCTGGTCGCCAAAGTTCTTCTTGTTGCCCTGGTACATTTCGGCGCGGATGCCGGCATGGCGCAGCTGCTGCACGAAGCGCTGATAGTGGCCCATCGCCTCGAGGTCGCGGTCCATGACGCAGACGACGACCGGCGCGATGACGTCCGAAGCACCGAGCTTGCCGAGGTTTTTCAGCGCCGTCATCAGACGCGAAACGCCGATCGAGAAACCGGTCGCCGGCACCGGCTGGCCCATGAAACGCGACACGAGACCGTCGTAGCGACCACCACCGCCGACCGAACCGAAGACGACCTTTTCGCCCTTCTCGTTGGTGACGGCAAACTGCAGCTCGGCTTCGAAGACCGGGCCGGTGTAATATTCGAGACCACGCACGACCGAGGGGTCGATCTTGATGCGGTCGGCCTCGTAGCCGGCGCTGACGACCAGGCTGCGGATCGTGTTGAGTTCCTGGACGCCCTCGCCACCCTTGGCGGTGCCTGAAACGAGCGCCGCCAGTTCGTCGGCGCTTTCGGCATAATTCTGGATACCGACGAAGAACAGGACCTTGTCGATCTGCTCGGCATTGAGGCCAGCACCCTTGGTGAAGTCGCCGCTCTCATCCTTGCGGCCTTCGCCGAGCAGGAGCCTGACACCTTCGGGGCCGAACTTGTCGAGCTTGTCGATGGCGCGAAGAACCGTAAGCCGCGCATTCACCTTGTCGTCGCCGCCAAGGCCGATCGCTTCCATCACGCCGTCGAGTACCTTGCGGTTGTTGACGCGGATCACGTAGTCGCCGCGCGCAATGCCGAGCGCTTCCATGGTGTCGGCCATCATCATGCACATTTCGGCATCCGCCTGGACGCCGGCGGCACCGACGGTGTCGGCGTCGAACTGCATGAACTGGCGGAAGCGGCCGGGACCGGGCTTCTCGTTGCGGAAGACATAGCCGGCGCGGTAGGTGCGGAACGGCAGCTGGATTTCG
The DNA here is from genome assembly GCF_000799055.1 of Ensifer sp. ZNC0028. Lineage (NCBI taxonomy): Bacteria > Pseudomonadati > Pseudomonadota > Alphaproteobacteria > Hyphomicrobiales > Rhizobiaceae > Ensifer > Ensifer sp. ZNC0028. The sequence goes on along the minus strand of NZ_JTLA01000070.1, from coordinate 84,959 downwards.
TTGAAATTCTCGGCGACGTGACGGGCGAGCGGCGCCGTCAGGTCGTAGCGCAGCGACAGCCATTGGTCGTCGTCGTCCGTCAGCGAGAAGACGCCCTCGTTCGGCCGGTCGCTGTCGGGCAGGAACTTGCCGAGTGCATCGGTGTATTCGAACAACGGCGTTTCGACCGGATCGAAACCATAATGCTCGTAGACCGCCCGGATCTTGCCGATCATTTCGTCGGTCGCGCGGATATCGGCAGCGGAGCGATCGACGAAGCCGCGCGGAAGACGCGCCTTGAGCTTCTGCGGTTTCTTCTGTTTCTCGGTCATGGGAGCATTCCGGACTGTCACGTGTTGGCTGCTTTCCCTATCGGATCAGTTAAGGTGCGGCAAGGGTTTGGACGGCGCAAAGCGTTCGCCCGGACCATACGCCGGCGCTTTGCGCCCAAGCCAGGTACGGGTCGGCTTCGCATATCGGGATCGACACGCACCATCGCGACGCGCCGGGGAGGACTTGACCTCAACCACAAGGCGCATTAGACAGCATGCAATCACTAAAAGTTTATCGCCCGACCGATCGACAACGTTCCGGCTGCACCGGTGATCGGCTATCTTCGCGGCCAAGGGCCGAGTACCCACAAACGACTTCTCGCTGCAATGACTGCATCGGGGAAACACTTCAATGGCAAACAACGCATCGAAGCGCCTTGCGGCAATGGCGGTCTCCGGCACGAGACATCACGTCCGCGCGACGAGAGGAAGGGCATCATGTTGAGGTTCATGACACCTGGCTCGGGAGCCATCCAACCCGGGCATCTCGGGGCGCACTTGGCCTGGATGGACCACCTCGATGAACGCGACTATTTCGTCGAGACATGGCGCTGCGATCTGGCCAGCGGCGTCTTTCACCTCGGCCAGCGAACCGCCGCTCTGCTCGGCGCTTCCACCCGCTCCTGCGGCATCGTCGACCTGGTGCGCGCCTATGGCGGCCGGGATCGCGCGACCGTGCTCAACATCCTCGAGCAGGCAACCGCGTCGCCGTCCTCGTTCTGCTTCACGGCGCTCGTGCACTCGCCAAGCCTGAAGGCGGCACAGCTCTTCTGCGTCGGCCGATCGTCGCTCGACGCGTCCACCGGCGAAAACATGCTGCAGGGCGTTTTCGCCTTTCCGCGTGAGCGCGCGTCGCTCGACGCCTGAACGGGCGGATTGAAACCGCAGACACGCCTTCCCTAGATTGATGGAGCGCCAAGGGGACCGGCTACGGCAGGTTTCCCGGTGCGAGATATCAGACAAGGAAGGAAACACCATGTCGCTGAAACCGCTGATCGCCGCACTCGCGCTTTCCGCCTGCCTCGGCTTACCCGCGATGGCCGAAGACACCGGGCACGGCAGCATGCACCATGGCGCAGCCGAAGCCGCAAAGCCGAAAGGCGATGGCTCGCCTTCAAGCAAGGCCTTCGCCGAAGCCAATGCCCGCATGCACAAGGACATGGACATCACCTACACCGGCAATGCGGACATCGACTTCGTGCGCGGCATGATCGCCCACCATCAAGGTGCGATCGACATGGCGAAGGTGGAGCTCGAATACGGCAAGGACGAAACGCTGCGCAAGCTCGCCGAAGAGGTCATCAAGGCGCAGGAAGGCGAGATCAGGACGATGAAGGCGTGGCTTGCCGAGAACGGCGGCTAATCCAACACCGCTGCTGGCGAATGTCCGTCCCAACGCAGGCGACGGGTGCCGGTATCAGGCGCCCCGGGCCCGGGGCCTAGCAAGCTTGCCGCGCAGCTCCTCGACGACCGTCCGGCAATGGCAGCCTTCGATGTGGTCGTTGACGAGGCCCATGGCCTGCATGAAAGCGTAGATCGTCGTCGGGCCGACGAAGGTCCAGCCGCGCTTCTTCAGATCCTTGGAGATGCGGGTCGAGGTCGGGGTCGTCGGATTGGCGACGATCACCTCATAGGTCACCACCTGCGGCCGCTCGGCCGCCTGCGGCTCGAACGACCAGAAATAAGCGGCCAACGACCCGAACTCCTGCCTCAGCTCCTGGGCGCGGCGCGCATTGTTGATGGTCGAGACGATCTTGCCTCGGTGACGCACGATGCCGGTATCGGCAAGGCAACGCTCGATTTCCGCGTCGCCGAAGGTTGCGACCGCGTCGAAATCGAAACCTGCAAAGGCGGCGCGAAACGCCTCGCGCTTGCGGAGGATCGTCAGCCATGACAGGCCAGACTGGAAACCTTCCAGACAGATTTTCTCGAACAGCCGCCGGTCGTCGGTGACCGGGCGCCCCCATTCCTCGTCATGGTAGCGACGATAATCGTCAAGATTGCCCTGCCAGGCGCAGCGCAGAAATCCGTCCTCACCGATCACAATGCCCTTGGCCGTCATCGCCCTCTATGCTCCATCCTGCTCATTTTTATGCCTTTACCATTTGCAAACCAGATTCCTAAAGCTGCGGATAACCCTACCCAAAGCTTTATCGGCGCCTTCGCCTTTTAACGAGGCACCGTTTACCATTCGGTCGCCCTCCAAATGACACGATCGCCCCCATTGCCAAGGCGCAACCCGTCCGTTCGAGCATTCCGCTCTCGGGCAGACTGCGCCCCCTTCAGTGATTTTCGGCGAAAGGTAGCGAGTCCGTCCGATGTTGAAAAAGTCTCTTCTTATAGCCGCCTCTCTTCTGACACTGGTGGCCGGCCCGGCCGCAGCACAGGACCGGTATCAGAACAGGCCGCCTGTCGTCGTCAGCCCCGATCTTACCGCCCCCTGGGTGATGCAGCTCGGCGGGCAGCAGCCCCGGGCGCGGCAGGTGATCTACCGGCAGCAGATTCCGCAGGCCACCCGAAAACAATACTATCAGCAGGGACAGGCCGCGCAGCCTCAGGTCAAGCGCCGCGTCGTCAATCCGCTGCTTCAGCCGGCCAACGCCACTCGCGCCCAGCGGCCGGTGAAATCGAAATTCGACCCGCAGTACCTGCCGCAGACGGTTGCCTATGAGAGCAAGGAAAAGCCAGGCACGATCGTCATCGATACCAACAACCGCTTCCTCTATCTGGTGACGGGCAACGGTGAGGCACGGCGCTACGGCGTCGGTGTCGGCAAGCCGGGCTTTGAATGGGCCGGCGCCCACAAGGTCACCCGCAAGGCGGAATGGCCGAGCTGGACGCCGCCGCAGGAAATGATCAGCCGCGAAGCCGCCAAGGGCCACTACCTGCCGGCGCGCATGGATGGCGGTCCGGAAAACCCGCTCGGCGCGCGCGCCATGTATCTCGGCTCGACGCTCTACCGCATCCACGGCACCAACGCGCCCTGGACGATCGGCTATGCCGTCTCTTCCGGCTGCATCCGCATGCGTAACGAAGACGTCGTCGACCTTTACGAGCGCGTGAAAGTCGGCACGAAGGTTATCGTCATTTAATTGCAGCACAGCATAGAATATTCCCCTCTCCTCACCCGTGTTGCTGTTGCCGATGCGTGATATTCAGGCAACAGCAGCATAAGGACAGGCAAGTTTTGTGATCACGTTTGATCTACCGGATGTATCGCGCGCTTGAACTTCGATGCATTTTGCATAGCCTGCCTGCAACGAGGGTTTAGAGGGAATCGTAAATGAAGCGTCATGCCAGCAAAGTGGTCGCAATCGCGATTGCGACCAGCACTATTCTTGTGGCCGCCAGCGCCTCGGCTTTCACGCCGGCGCCCGTAGCGAGCCCCAAGGTCAAGTCGTCAGACGTTGTACTCGTGGCCACTCCGAAGAAGCCGGCAAAACAATACTGGCGCACCAAGGTTCGCTTCCGCACCGATGAAGCCCCCGGCACCATCATCGTCGATACCAACAACAAGTTTCTCTATTACATCGACGGCCCGAACCGCGCGACGCGCTATGGCATCGGCGTCGGCCGTGACGGCTTCGGCTGGTCGGGTGTGGTGAAGGTTGGCCGCAAAGCCGAATGGCCGACCTGGACGCCGCCGGCGGAAATGCGCCGCCGTGAAGCCGCCAAGGGCCGCATTCTGCCGATCACCCAGGAGGGCGGCATCGACAACCCGCTCGGCGCCCGCGCCATGTATCTCTACAAGGGCGGCCGCGACACGATCTTCCGTATCCACGGCACCAACCAGCCCTGGACCATCGGCCAGAACATGTCGTCCGGCTGCATCCGCATGATGAACGAGGACGTGGAACATCTCTACGACCGCGCCGACGTCGGCACGAAGGTCATCGTCATCGGCCCCGGCAGCAAGGCCGGCGACACTTATTTCGACGATCGCGGCGTCGATATCTTCCGCCAGATCTTCGGCGGCTGAGAACGCCGAAACGTCCGCCCAACAAGAAAGGCCGGCTCCCGAAAGGTACCGGCTTTTTTCTTTGTCTCAGAGCCCTTGAGGCTTCGCCCCGCCATAGGCCCAGTCGAGCAATTCGACCGTATGCAGGATGGGGATTTTCGTGCCGCTGGCGATCTGGGTGATGCAGCCGATGTTGCCGGTGGCAATCGCGTCCGGCTTCGTCGCCTCGATATTCTTGACCTTGCGCGCCTTCAGCGTCGCCGAGATTTCCGGCTGCAGGATGTTGTAGGTGCCGGCCGAGCCGCAACAGAGATGGCCCTCGGCCGGATCGCGCACGGCGAACCCGGCGCGCTTCAGAAGCTGCTTCGGCGCAAGCGTGATCTTCTGCCCGTGCTGCATCGAGCAGGCGGAATGATAGGCGAGCGTCATGCCGCGCGCCTCCTGTTCCGGCAGGTCGAGGGTCGCCAGATATTCAGTGATGTCTTTCGCCAGTGCCGAGACACGCGCCGCCTTCTCCGCATAGGCAGGATCGAGCCGCAGCATGTGGCCGTAGTCCTTGATCGTCGTTCCACAGCCCGAAGCGGTGATGACGATGGCATCGAGCCCGCCCTCGTCGGCGACCTTGAGCCAGGCATCGACATTGCGGCGCGCGGCGTCGAGCGCCTGGTTTTCCCGGCCCATGTGATGCACCAGCGCGCCGCAGCAACCTTCGCCGGCCGAAACGACCACCTCGATGCCGAACCGCGTCAGCAGCCTGATCGTCGCCTCGTTGATCTCCGGTTTCAGCACCGGCTGGGCGCAGCCGGACAGAAGCGCCACGCGGCCGACACGCTTGTCCTTGGGCGCATGAACGCCGGGCGTCGCCGATGCCGAGGGCTCCCGCACGGCCGCCGGCGCGAGGTCGAGCATCACCCCGAAGGTCTTCAGGAAGGCGACGCGCTTCATCAGGCCGGCGAGCGGCCGGGCGAGGCCGGCTGCCTTCAGCGACAGCCGGAAGCGCTGGGGATAGGGAAGTACCGCCGCGAGCACGGAACGCGCCAGCCGATCCTTGAACGGGCGGCGATAGGTGTTTTCGATATGCACGCGCGCATGGTCGACGAGATGCATGTAGTCGACGCCCGAGGGACAGGTGGTGGTGCAGGCGAGGCAAGACAGACAGCGGTCGATGTGGGTGACCGTTTCCTTGTCGGCCGCCCGGCCGTTTTCAAGCATGTCCTTGATGAGATAGATGCGCCCACGCGGGCTATCGAGCTCGTCGCCGAGCGTCACATAGGTCGGACAGGTCGCGGTGCAGAAGCCGCAATGCACGCACTTGCGCAGAATGGCCTCGGATTCGGCCACGTGCGGATCGGCGAGCTGCGCGGCGGTAAAATTGGTCTGCAAGTGCGAACTCCACTCTTCGTCCTGCTGAACCGGGCGCTTGGCGCCGCGGTCGATTGCAACATTCTGTTTTCAGCTTCCGTCGACTTGGCCGGTCTCCGGTTGCATGCCGGCCTAGACCATCCAGCCCTCGGGATTGGTGATCGGCTCCTCGCGCGCGGCTCTTTGCAGGCCGACGACGCAGCGCACGACGATCCAGACGGCGGTGGCGATGAAGCCGAGGATGCCGACGAGCACCACTGTCAGCAACAACGAGATCAACAGGAACAGCAGCGATATCCAGAAGGTCCGGATTGCCCAGACATAGTGCGTCTGGACCCAGGGCGCGCCTTTGCCGCGGTTGAGATAGGCCATGACGACGCCGATGATCGGCGTGATGCCCACCGCAAACCCGACGAGATAGAGGACATAGATCACCTGGACATTGATCTTGCCCGGCTCCAGCCAGCGATCGGTCTCCCGGGAGAACGGTGTCTGCGGACCATTATCGCTCATTGCTTGTCCCTCCTGCTCCCTCTCGCGGACGCTTAGGAAATTGCTGCCATACGGCCGGGATTGAAGATGCGGTGCGGGTCGAACTTCGCGCGCATGCGCTCGCTCAACTGTGCCACGGGCAAGGGCTGCGGTTCAAACGATGGAATGGCCTGGCGGTAACTATCATCGGCCCTGACGAGGGTCGCGTGGCCGCCACCGAGAACCTTGATGTAGCGGCGCACCAGTTCCGCTTCCGGATCGGCCTCCATGCGCAACCACACGAGACCGCCCTGCCAGTCGTAGAAGGCGTCGACGCCCGTCTGCAGCCGCAGGGCAGCCACCAGCTGATGGCCGAGCGACGGGGCGACGGACACGCGCCAGAGCGGCCTCCTGGTACCGTCGGCATAGGGTTTGACGTCGCGGATCTCGACCCAGAGCTTTGCTGTCTGCGATGCATCGAGCCGCGTCACTGCGCCGAAGCGACCAACCGCCTTCGTCAGCTTTTCGGCCCTGATGGCAACGGATGCCTCCAGCCCTTCGAGCCTGAGCACGGTGGCCGCACCATCCGGAAGGCTGCCCTCCAGGAACCGTCCGCGCACGCTCTCCGGCAGGTGCGCCGCGCCGGAAACCTCTGTCGTCTGTGCCATCGCCTCGGCCATGACCGCCGCGGCCTCCGCATCGTTCAGCCCGGAGACGACGATGGTCTGCGACGCCGGCGGCAGCGGCAGGACGCGGAAGGTGACTTCGGTGAGGATGCCGAGCGTGCCGTGCGAGCCGGCCAGAAGTTTGACCAGATCGAGGCCGGTGACGTTTTTCATCACCCGGCCGCCGGCCTTGATCGCCTCACCCTCGCCGTTGACGAAGCGAATGCCGAGCAGGCTGTCGCGGGCCGCACCGGCGACATAGCGCCTGGGGCCGGACACGTTGGCAGCAAAGACCCCACCGATCGTCGGCTCCCCCGAGGAGGCAAAGATCGGCCGGTGATCCATCGGTTCGAAGGCGAGCATCTGCCGGTTTTCGGCGAGCGCCTCGTTAATCTCGCGCAACGGCGTTCCGGCAAGCGCGGTGATCGTCATTTCGGCCGGGTTGTAGCTGACGATACCCGAAAGGCGGCGGGTCGACAGCACCCGGTCGGCGCGCACGGGATTGCCGAGGCCGGAGCGCGTGTTGCCGCCGATCACCGCGAGCGACGCCTTGTCCGCCGCCATGGCGCGAACGACGGTCGCAATCCCCTCTTCACTGGCCGGTTCGAAATGCACGATCATGCGGCAGGACGCCCTTTAAGCGGGAAGACCTTGGACGGGTTCAGGATCCATTGCGGATCGAAGGCGGCGCGCGCCGCCATCTGCTGGTCGAGGTCAATCTGGTTGTACTGGTGCAGCATGAGATCCCGTTTTTCGATGCCGACGCCGTGTTCGCCCGTCAGGCAGCCGCCCGCATCGACGCAAAGCTTCAGGATATCGTTACCGGCGGCTTCGGCGCGTGCGGCATCCTCCGGATCGTTGATGTTGTAGAGGATCAGCGGATGCATGTTGCCGTCGCCGGCGTGGAAGACATTGGCGACGCGCAGGCCGTAGCTCGCGACGATTTCACCGGTGCGGGCAAGCACATGCGACAGCTGGCTGAGCGGCACGGTGCCATCCATGCAGATATAGTCGGCGATGCGGCCTGTGGCGCCGAAGGCGGATTTCCGCCCCTTCCAGATCGCCGCCGCTTCCATGGCCGACTGGCATTCCTTGATGGTCGCAACCCCGTGGCGGCGCGCGACCGCGACGATGCTGGCGAGCATCGCATCCATCTCCTGTTCGGAGCCTTCGACCTCGACGATCAGAAGCGCCTCGACATCGAGCGGGTAGCCGGCATGGGCGAAGGCTTCGCAGATCTCGATCGCCGGCTTGTCCATGAACTCGATCGCGACCGGGATGATGCCGGAACCGATGACGTCGGCGACGCAGGCGCCGGCCGCTTCTGAAGACGAGAAACCGAAGAGCACCGGGCGGGCTCCCTCCGGCTTGGCGATCAGCCGCACCGTCGCCTCGGTGACAATGCCGAGCTGGCCTTCCGAACCGCAGACGAGGCCGAGCAGATCGTAACCCGCCGCATCCAGCGCCTTGCCGCCGAGCTCGACGACGGTGCCGTCGAACAGCACCATCTTCACGCCGAGTAGGTTGTTGGTGGTGACGCCGTATTTCAGGCAATGGGCGCCGCCGGAATTCATGCCGATGTTGCCGCCGATCGTGCAGGCAAGCTGCGAGCTCGGGTCAGGCGCGTAAAAAAAGCCGTCGGCGGAAACGGCCTCGGAGATGTTGAGGTTGGTAACGCCCGCCTGGACGGTGGCGGTGCGGTTGAAAAGGTCGATGTCGAGAATGCGCGACATTTTCGAGAGACCGATGACGACCGCATCCTCCTGCGGGATGGCGCCGCCCGAAAGCGAGGTGCCGGCGCCGCGCGGCACGACCGAAACGCCGTAGCGGCTGCAATATTTCAGGAGCGCGGCCACCTGTTCGGTGGTTTCCGGCAAGGCGACCGCCAGCGGCATGCGGCGATAGGCGATGAAGGCATCGGTCTCGAACGGCTTCAGTCCGCGCTCGTCGCTGATCAGACAGCCCTCGGGCAAGAGGTCCGAGAGATCTGCGACAATCTCGCGGCGCCGGGCGATAACCTCTGGTTTCGGCTGCAGAAAACCGATTGTCTCCGCCATCAGCTCCTCCCGCCGCGTATCGATTGGTTCATTTTCTTTACCACTAGGACAGAGGCCTCGCAAATGCTATTGAGCTTTTCCGTTTTGGAAACAATGGCAACGATTGATGACGAATTTAGGCGATCTTGAGATTTTTGCACGGGTCGTTTCCACCGGCAGTATGTCGGCAGCGGGGCGGGCGCTGGGGTTTTCCCCAGCTGTGATCTCCAAGCGCATCAAGAGACTCGAAGACCGGCTCGGCACACGCCTGCTGCAGCGCACGACACGCCAGATTTCGCTGACCGAAGCCGGCCAGGGGTTTTACGACCGGGTGCTCGGCATCCTGACCGGCATCGAGGAGGCGGAAGCCTACGCCTCGGGCCGCTCGTCGCATGCGCTCGGGGTGCTGCGGATATCGGCGCCCACTTCCTTCGGCCGCATGCACATCGCGCCGCATCTGACGACGTTCATGAAGGACCATCCGGACCTGAAGCTGCATATCGTGCTGACGGACGAATTCACCGACATCGTCGCGGAAGGCTTCGACATGGCGGTTCGGATCGGCGAGCTGGTGGATTCGTCGCTGGTCGCCCGCAAGCTTGCCCCCGTGCGCCGCCTGCTCTGCGCCTCGCCGGACTACATCGCCCGCAACGGCGCACCGAAAGAGATCGGCGACCTCGCCAGCCACCTCTGCCTGCCGGCGCACAACAACGACAACTGGAAACTCGAAGGGCCCGAGGGCGCGCTGGTCTGGCACCCGGAAGGGCCGCTCGTCACCAACTCCTCGGAGATCGTGCGCGCCGCCGTCATCGCCGGCGCCGGCATCGCGCTACGCTCCACCTGGGATATCGGCCCGGAATTGCGCAGCGGCCAGCTGGTGCAAGTGCTGCCGCAATGGGAAGGCTCGAAGCAGCTGACGCTCTCGGCGGTCTACCCAAGCCGGCAGTTCCTGCCGGCCAAGGTACGGCTGTTCATCGACTATCTCGCCGAACTCTACGGGCCGATCCCCTACTGGGAGCAGTAGGCGGATCGAGATCCGCGCTCAGAATTACTTGTGCTCACCTTCCTCGTGGTGGCGGCGAATGCGGCGCACGATCAGCCAGACCCCGGCAACGGCGAAGGGCACGGCAAGCCCTGTCAGCAGACCGGGATCGATCGGCAGCTCGTGGCTGACCGCCTTGGCGAGATAGCCGAACAGCCCGACGACGTAATAGGAGATGGCGGCGACCGACAGGCCCTCAACGGTCTGCTGCAAGCGCAGCTGCAGTCTGGCGCGCCGGTCCATCGAGTTCAAAAGCGCGCTGTTCTGGCGCTCAAGCTCGACATCGACCCAGCTTCGCAGCAGCGCTGTTGCGCGGGCGAGCTTGCGCGATAGGTTCGCCTGCCGTTCCTCGACCGACTGACAGGTGCGCATGGCCGGCGCCAGGCGTCGTTCGAGGAAGGTGCCGATGGTCTCGTAGCCCGGCACCGGCGTTTCCGCGAGCGTGCGGATGCGTTCCTGGACGATGCCGTAATAGGCGCGGCTGGCGCCGAAACGGTAAAGGCTGAGTGCGGCCCCGGCCTCGAGATCGGCCGCAAGCCGGGTGATCTCGGCCAGCATGTCGTCGGCCTCCTCGCGCACGTTTTCCTTCATGCGCTGGGTCACTGCCGTCAGCCCGTCCTCCGTCCGGCGGATTTCCGGCGACAGCGACTGCGCAAGCGGCAGGCCCATCATCGCCAGGGTCCGGTAGGTCTCGATATCGAGCAGACGCTGGACGAGTGCGCCGGTGCCGGCTTCCGTCATGCCGCAATCGATCACCAGGATCTGCGTCAGGCCATCACCGTTCTGGCGGAAGTCGGTAACGATCACCGCCTGGCCGTTCTTGGTCTCGCTGTAACAGAGGCTGGTTGGGTCGAAGAGGCCGATGGCTTCGCGGGTCTCGGGCGTATCCGGCCGGATCTCCAGGCGGATGCCCGAAATCAGCGAGCCTGGCGGCGAAAAGCCGTCGCCGAACGGATGGATCGGCACCTCGCCGCCGAACTGCTCCGGCGCCGGCGCATCCCAGAAATAGGTCGAAAACTCGGTGTGACGCTCCCAACGCAACGTGCCCTGCCCCCAGGGCATGGCGTGATGGTTGGCGTCGCGCCCGGGCGGCGCGATACCACGGGCGCGCGTCAGCTCCGACAACACCGCATGATCAACGATCGAGCCGCCATCCGTCAGAAAGGCGAGCTGAAAGATCACCCTTGGCGTGGTCACCAGCGCGTAGGGGCGCGAATGAACCTCGCCCAAGGCGACGGCGCGCATCGGCGCCACTGGAAATGCAAAACTACCCTTTGCCATGAAGCGCCTTGTCCCCCTCACGCGTTCATCACAACTTCCTTATCAACGGAAAGAGCAAAAGAACAAAGGACGCATTGCCGCAGTTTGACTTTTGTCAGTCGCATCCCACCGGACGCAGCCAAGTGGACAATCAAATTGACCACTTTGCGCGACGTGCCTAGATTGCGGCGCTGACAGGAGGAGCGCCGAGCATCGACGCTCTTCCGCCGCCCTTGCCGCATTGCAAACCGACCATTCGCGATTTCGGGCGAAACCCGGCCGAAATCCTCGTGGTCTGGAGACCAGACGTGACCGAAGACCAGATCGACCTTTTCGCCCGTATCAGCCACAGCCGCACGGCGGACGAGGTCGTGCAGCAGATCGAGCTTCTGATCCTCGAGGGCGTGTTGCGAGACGGCGACCGCTTGCCCGGCGAGCGGGAACTCTCCAAGCGCTTCGACGTCTCACGGCCGATCCTGCGCGAGGCGCTGAAGGAACTCGAAGGACGCGGCCTCGTTGAAAGCCGCCACGGCGGCGGCACCTTCGTCGCCGACGTCGTCGGGCAGATCTTTTCCAGGCCGCTGATCGATCTCATCGCGCGCCATCACAAGGCGACCCAGGACTACCTCGAATACCGGCGCGAGCTCGAGGGCCTGACCGCGGAACTGGCGGCGACCCGCGCGACCGATTACGACCGTGACATCCTGACACGGATCATCGAGCGTATGCGCAAGGCGCACGCCGCCGGCGATTTCGATGCCGAACTCGAAGCCGACATCGAACTGCATCAGGCGATCGGCGAAAGCGCCCACAACATCATTCTCCTGCATACGTTGCGCGCCTGCTACCGGCTGCTGCAGCAGGGCATATTCTTCCATCGCAATTCGGTCTTCGATGCGCCGGGCGCGCGCGACCGGCTTCTCGTCCAGCACGAAGCGATCTACGAGGCGATCATGGCAAGGGATCCGGCGAAGGCGAAAGCCGCCTCGCAGAGCCATATTGACTTCGTCGCCGCCGCCACCCGCGAGGCGGAACGCACCGGAGAATGGAACCGCATCGCCCGGCTGCGCATGCAGCAGCGCGACCGCGCGAACTGACGGCTCGGCCCGGCGCGCCACCCCTCGGCTCCACCTCCGCAGCAGCCTCACCCGGTTGCAATCGATCACACTTGCGATCTCGAACCGTTCCAATCCGCAACCAATCGTGATCGGAAGACAACGTATGGCTGTCAGTCGGTTTGTAAACTTGCCGCGAAAACACCATATCCTGTCGTATCCGGACCACAGTTCTGCGGAAAGCAAGCCGCATATCCGGCTGCCGAATGGCCGCGACATTTACACGCTGCAGGACGCTGCCATACTGGCCGATAAAGCAACTGAGATCACTGATTCGCCGAGAGGAGCACAGACGACCTTGAACTTCTTGAACAGGCTCGCATCCGATGTCCAATTGATGCTGCGTCGACCGGCGCGCATGCAGTACGCCGCGCTCTGCTACCGGATCCGCAAGAAGACCAAGGCCCTCGAAATTCTCCTGATCACCAGCCGCGATACGGGCCGCTGGGTCATCCCCAAGGGATGGCCGATGCAGGGCAAGCGCGCCCACGAAGTGGCCGAACGCGAAGCCTACGAGGAGGCCGGCGTCAAGGGGCATGTGCAGAAGGCGACTGCCGGCTATTACCTTTACCAGAAGCGCATGGATCACGGCCTGAAGATTTCGGTCAAGGTGCAGGTCCACGCGCTGGAAGTCGACGACCTCTGCAAGCACTTTCCCGAGGAAGGGCGCCGGCAGCTCGAATGGGTCGACTACAGGGAAGCGGCCTCACGGGTTGCCGAACCGTCGTTGAAAGATCTCATCCTCGCCTTCGGCGAGCGCATGGAGAGCGCGCCAACGCCGATGCCGAAGGCCGTGAACGGCTAATCTCTCCGTCGGTCCCCCGAGGACATTCAAAGCCTCCCGACGCGGGTTCCCGGCCTGCGCCACACGGATGTCCATCAAATCCACTTGAATGCGTGTCGCAGTGGCCTTAGTGGCCGTTGTGACAATGGAGTTTCCGGCAGTGGCCAAGCCGCGCACGCGCCTCGCAAAACAGACGATCGATAAAGACCTCGACAAGTTCAGCCTTGCCGAAGAAGCCTCGCAGCATGTCAAGCGCAGCCTGGCGGCGCCCGCGCTCGCCGGGCTGTTCCTGCTGTTGAGCATGGCCTTTGCCGCGAGCTTCGTGACGAGTTCAGCAACCGCGCCGATCATCATCGCGGCTGCCGCCATCGCCGGCTACATGGCCATGAACATCGGCGCCAACGACGTGACCAACAACGTCGGTGCGGCCGTCGGCGCCAAGGCGATGTCGATGGCAACCGCACTCACCATCGCCGCGATCTTCGAAATCGCCGGGGCTCTGCTTGCCGGGCGGCAGGTTTCGCTGACGATCGAGGCCGGCATCGTCTACGGCGAAGACGTGCTCGGCGCGCAGACGATCGTCTGGATCATGATGGCGGCCCTCGCCTCCTCGGCGGCGTGGATCAACATCGCCACCTATTCCGGAGCGCCGGTTTCAACCACGCACTCGGTCATCGGCGGCATCGTCGGTGCCGGCATCGCGGCCGCCGGCTTCTCCAGCGTGCAATGGTGGTCGCTCGCCGGCATCACGCTCAGCTGGTCGGTCTCGCCGCTACTCGGCGGCGCGATCGCCGCCGCTTTCCTCGCCTTCCTAAAGGAATTCATCATCTACCGCGAGGACAAGATCGCCGCGGCCAGGCGATGGATGCCGGTCATCCTCGGCGTGACCGCCGGCTGCTTCACGGCCTATCTCGCGGTGATCGCCCTGGTTCAGGTGGCCGCGATCAGCATGCCCGTGGGCCTTGCGGCCGGCGTCGTGGCGGGTTTCGCGGTCTATCTGCAGGCGAAGCCCTGGATCGTCAGGCAATCGGAAGGGCTCGACAACCGCAACCAGTCGCTCCGCCGGCTCTTCCGCCTTCCATTGATCGTGGCTGCGGCGCTGCTCTCCTTCGCCCACGGCGCCAACGACGTTTCCAACGCGATCGGGCCACTGTCCGCGATCGTGTCGGCGCTCGATGGCGTGATCACGACGGACAAAGCGCCTGCCCCCTTATGGGAACTGGCGATCGGCGCGCTCGGCATTTCGATCGGTCTTTTGCTCTACGGCCCGAAGCTCATCCGTGTCGTCGGCCAGGAAATCACCAAGCTCAACCCGATGCGTGCCTTCTGCGTCGCGCTCGCCACCGCCGTCACCGTGCTTCTGGCATCGGCGCTCGGCCTGCCAATCAGCTCGACCCACACGGCCGTCGGTGCCGTTTTCGGCGTCGGCTTCTTCCGCGAATGGTACATCCGCAATTCCAAGCGTCGCCTGGAATATGTCCGGCAGAAAACGGGACAGGCCGACTTCATGGAATCGGCCGAAACGAACTTCGCCGAAGTCCGGCGCCGGCGCCTCGTGCGCCGCTCGCATTTCCTCACCATTATCGGCGCCTGGGTCATCACCGTCCCGGCATCGGCGGCCCTATCGGCCGTGCTTTATTTCATCCTCTCCGGCATTTTCACCTGAAGGTCCTCTCGATGCGCGCCAATTTTCGCATGCAGCGACTGTTCGTCGAACACTCCTTGAGCGCCGGCTCGGCGCACGAGGCGACCAAGGAGCAGTTCAACTACCTGGTGAACGTGCTGCGGTACGAAGAGGGTGCCTCGATCCTGGTCTTCAACGGGCGCGACGGCGAGTGGCGGGCCGAGCTTTCCTTCGCAGCCAAGAAGCGGCTGGTGCTCACCCCCGTCGAGCAGACGCGCCCGCAGCCTAAGCCTTGCGACCTCGTCTACCTCTTTGCTCCGCTCAAGGTCGGGCGGCTCGACTATCTCGTACAGAAGGCTGTCGAAATGGGCGCCGGCACCTTGCAGCCGGTCATGACGCAGCACGTGCAGGGCAAGCTCGGCAACATCGAGCGCGTTCGCGCCAATGTCATCGAAGCCGCCGAGCAATGCGGCGTGCTCGGCATTCCCGATGTCTTAGAGCCGCGCCGGCTCGAAGACCTGCTCGCCACCTGGCCGGGCGACCGGCGCATCATCTTCTGCGACGAAGGCAGCGACAGCCAGAACCCGCTGCCGATCCTTTCCGGCATCAAGGAAGAGAAGCTCGCACTGCTGATCGGCCCGGAAGGCGGTTTCTCGGAAGCCGAGCGCACGCTGTTGCACAGCCTCGATTTCGTCACCGCCATTCCGCTTGGGCCACGCATCCTCAGGGCCGACACGGCAGCGGTCGCCGCCATGGCGGTCATCCAGGCCACTGTCGGCGACTGGCGATAGCCGGTCGCTGCCAAGCAAATCGGACGCCGCTCGCTCCCCTAGAAGAAGGCGATCACTGCGACAAGGCAGAGTTGGGTCAACAAACCCCATTTCCGCGGTGCTTGCTCCAGAGCAAGCAAATGTCCTAGTTTTTTTGATGAGATCTTGAAAGAAATTGACTTGCACCGCACCTGATAACGGTTCAAGCAGCCTCCATCATCTCCCGCTAACCTGCGGGAGCCGCCCAAACAAAAGAAGACGCTCATGGCCCGAGATACCACCGACCAGACGCCGGTAACCTCTGTCGCTGACCTGACCGCCTACCTGGCAGAAGGTTCGAAACCGGAGGAGCGGTTCCGGATCGGCACGGAGCACGAAAAGTTCGCCTTCTTTAAGGCGGACAACAGCCCCGTTCCCTATTTCGGCGAGGCCAGCATTCAGGCGCTTCTGAACGGCATGGCGGCGAAAAGCGGCTGGGAACCGATCATCGACGAAGGCAACATCATCGGCCTTGCCGAGCAATCGGGCAACGGCGCGATCTCGCTGGAACCGGGTGGACAGTTCGAGCTTTCCGGCGCGCCGCTCGAAAACCTGCACCAGACCTGCAAGGAATCGAACCAGCATCTGGCGGTCCTGCGCGAAGTCGCCGAGCCGCTCGGCATCCGTTTCCTCGGCATCGGCGGCAGCCCCAAGTGGACCTTCGAAGAAACGCCGCGCATGCCGAAATCGCGCTACGGCATCATGAGCCGCTACATGCCCAAGGTCGGCACCAAGGGCCTCGACATGATGTACCGCACCTGTACGATCCAGGTGAACCTCGACTTTTCCTCGGAAGAGGATATGCGCCGCAAGATGCAGGTGTCCCTGAAGCTGCAGCCGCTCTCGACGGCGCTGTTTGCCAGCTCGCCCTTTACCGACGGCAAGCCGAACGGTCTGCTCTCCTGGCGCGGCGACATCTGGCGCGACACCGACAACCAGCGCGCCGGCCTGCTGCCGTCCGCCTTCCGCCCGGATTTCGGCTTTGCCGACTACGTGGAGTGGGCGCTGGACGTGCCGATGTACTTCGTCGTGCGCGACGGCCACTACCACGATTGCACCCACATTACCTTCCGCCAGTTCATGGGCGGCGCGCTCAAGGGCGAGGTCGCCGACTGGCAGCCGAACATGGGCGACTGGACCAACCATCTGTCGACGCTGTTCCCCGACGTGCGCCTGAAGCGCTTCCTCGAAATGCGCGGCGCCGATGGCGGCCCGTGGCGGCGGATCTGCGCGCTACCGGCCTTCTGGGTCGGCCTGCTCTACGACGGCGAAGCACTCGACGCGGCCGAGGCACTGACACGTGACTGGACGTTCGAAGAGGTGAGCGCCATGCGCAACGCCGTTCCTGCGCAGGCGCTTGCCGCCAAGTTCCGCAGCGGCAGCCTCTACGACATCGCGCGCGAGGTCATCGCCATTTCGCGTGGCGGCCTGAAGCGCCGCAACCGGCTGAACGGCGACGGTATCGACGAAAGCCAGTTCCTGGCGCCGCTCGACGAGGTGCTGGCCAAGAAGGCGACGCTCGCGGAAGACCTTTTGGCGCTCTACAATGGTCGCTGGAACGGCTCCGTCGATCCGGTCTTCGCCGAATACCAGTACTAAGGCCCACACGGGCGCGCGACGCCTGTCGCGCCCCCTCAAAAAGCGGTTCCCAGGCCCCGATTTCCCGTTATAGTGCAAGGATATGCGTCGCTTAGAGCGCCGCGCGTCCATAAAGGGGAACTGGGATGGCACCGCTTTTCGACATGTTCGCGCAGGCGCAGAACGGCAAGGCCATCGAGCTGATGGCGCAACAGTTCGGCATCGCCCAGGAGCAGATGACGAAGGCGACGGCGGCACTGCTGCCGGCCTTCTCCGCCGCCTTCAAGCGCAACACCGCCAACCCCTATGACTTCGGCGCCCTGCTGACCGCGCTTGGCAGCGGCAACTACGCCAAATACTTCGAAGACATGAGCCAGGCCTTTACGCCGCAGGGCATGGCCGACGGCAACGGCGTTCTCGGGCAACTGTTCGGCTCGAAGGAAATGTCGCGCGCGATCGCCGCGCAGGCGGCCCAGGTCACCGGTGTCAGCCAGGAAATCTACAAGCAGATGCTGCCGGTGATGGCCGATACGCTGATGGGCGGGCTGTTCAAGCAGACGACCGGCCAGTTTGCCGCCGCAAGCGATGCCTTTGCCAACAATCCGATGGCAACCGCGATGCGGCAATGGATGGAAGCGGCCGGTTTCGCCAAGAAGCCGGAACCGCAGCCGAACCCGTTCGACAATCCCTTCACCCAGGCGATGCAGGGCTTCTTCGGCATGGCTCCGAAGAAGGAAGAGAAGCCGAAGACAGCTGACGTCTTTGCCGACAACCCCTTCGTCAAGGCGTTTCAGGACATGATGCAGGCGGGTGCCGCCGGCGGGCAGAAGCCGGCACCCGACAACCCGGCGCTGGCCCAATTCTCCCAGGTGATGAACAGCATGTTCGACACCGGGCTGGAGATGCAGAAGGAATACCAGAAGAACGTCGAGGCGCTGTTCGACCTCTACAAGACCGGCCCCGGCACAAAGGGCTGAGGCCACCCCTCCCCGACGAAAGACACCATCGGACGCAGCGATCGCCTGCACGTGCGGGCGTCAGCGCGCTGTCTCGAATAGCTTCGGAAAGAAAAAGGCCCGGTACATGTCTTGGTCATGCACCGGGCCAAGCGGCAGGGTCTATTGGCTCTACCCTGCGGGGAACGTTTGGGCACGCGACCCTTGAGGTCAGCAGCGCCGAAACTCTGAAATTCGCAGCATGACCCGCGGCGGCGGCAGGCTTTCGCGGATCATGCTCGACTGGCACATCTCAAGCGGCGGGATGCGCCATTGGGGGACGTTCAGTCGTGGCGGGCCCCTTTGTAGAAGAGGCTCGCCCGGTTTCGCGACGCGCGGGTCAGGTAGCTGGCCGGATTGTCGAAGAAGGGCGAGGTGATCGCCTCGCGCACATCTTCGCGTTTCAGCCCCATGTCGAGGAGCTGACGGTCATCCAGGTCCTTCAGACGGCCGATCGCATAGCGGTTTCGGAGTTGCTGCCATACGGACGCGAGCATGCCTGTCACGCCGACGGCGCGGGAGGCATAGGACTGCTTTCCGGCAACGAGGTCGAGATCGAGGGCGTGCTGTGTCGTGCGCATGACAATTTCTCCTTTCAGGCACGAAGAGGCCCATCCCCTGCGGGGAGGTCGAACGCAGGGGCGGGCCGAAGAGTTTGGGATTCGCCGGCGAAATTGCCGGCCGGGATCGATGAATTTGCTTCCGATAGATCGCAAATCCTTATTGATCAGTCCAACGAATGTTTTTAATGATATTCATCAAACAATCTTATGGATGCATCACGGCCATGTCCGCACCCCTTGATATCGATCAGCTCCAGACCTTTGTCGCGATCGCCGATACGGGCAGCTTCACCAAGGCGGCCGACCGGGTCTTCAAGACTCAATCCGCCGTTTCCATGCAGATGCGCCGCCTGGAAGAGCGTATCGGCAAGGCGCTGTTCATGAAGGACGGCCGCGGCAACAGGCTGACGGTCGAAGGCGACCGGCTGCTCAATTTCGCACGCCGGATGATCCGCCTCAACAACGAAGCGATCGCCTCCTTCGACGACAATCGCCTCGAAGGCACGCTCCGGATCGGCACGCCCGACGACTATGCCGACCGCTACATGCCCGAGATCATCATGCGGTTTGCCAAGACGCATCCGAATGTCGAGCTCTACATCGTCTGCGAGCCCTCCGTGGACCTCGCCGAAAAGATGGCCAAGGGCGACCTCGACATCGCGCTCGTCACCCACAATCCGCGCGCCCGCGCCTCCGACGTCGTCAGGACCGAGCCGCTCTGCTGGGTGAGCTCGATCAACCACCCGCTGCCCGAGAACGCGCCGATCCCGCTAGCTGTCGGCCGGCGCGACTGTCTGTGGCGCCAGGCCGCCTGCGCCGCGCTCGACGCGACAGGCCGGGAATACCAGATCCTGTTCACCAGCTGGTCGTCGACGGTCGTCGCCGCCGCGGTGCTTGCCGGCATGGCCGTCTCCGTCCTGCCGGAATCGGCACTGCGCCCAGGCATGAAGGTGCTGACGCTTGCCGACGGCTTCCCGGCGCTCGCGCCGGTCCAGATCGGCATCATGAAGCGGCCGGGCCTGTCGCCCTCGCTTTCGAACGCAATCAGCAACCACATCACCGCCTGCCTCGACAACATCACGCCGATCAGCGCCAATGACGATCTCGAAGCCGATATCAAGGGCTTCCCGCGTTATCCGCGTCTCCGTCAGAGCCATATGCTGCCGGGCTGGTAAGAGCGGAACGCAGAGACAGGAAAGGCCACGCACCAAGCCGATGCGTGGCCTTTTTTATCCGGAGATCGGCACGCGGCCGACCTCGCCACCGGTTTATTCGGCTGCCGTGCCGACAGCGTCGGCTTCGTAGCCATAAGCCGCGTGAAGCGCCGCGCGCACGCCGGCTTCATAGTCCGGATGGGCGCGCTTGAAATGCGCAAGCTGGCGCTCGACGATCAGGCCCGGCACGCCGCGCATCGCCGCGGCGATGTTGGAGAACAGGCGTGCTTTCTGGCCGGCATCGAACAGGTTGAACAGCGCGCGCGGCTGGCTGTAGTCGTCGTTGCCTTCGCGGTGGTCAAAGCGAGCCATGTCGCCGCTGATGCGCAGCGGTGGCTCCATCGCGGAGGGCTGCTCGACTGGACCGTTGAACGAGTTCGGCTCGTAGTAGGCGTTGGAATTGCCGGTCTGGATGCCGCCGAACGTGTTCATCTGGCCATCGCGGTGATAGTGATGCACCGGGCATTTCGGCCTGTTGACCGGAATGTGCTCGTAGTGCGTGCCGAGCCGGTAGCGGTGGGCGTCGGCATAGGAGAACAGCCGCGCCTGCAGCATCTTGTCCGGCGAGAAGCCGATGCCGGGCACGATGTTGGACGGCGAGAAGGCGGCGTTCTCGACCTCGGCAAAATAGTTCTCCGGATTGCGGTTGAGCTCCAGCACGCCGACCTCGATCGGTGGATAGTCCGCATGCGGCCAGACCTTGGTGACGTCGAAGGGATTGTAGGGGGTCTTTTCCGCCTCAAGCTCCGGCATGACCTGAACCTGAAGCGTCCAGCGCGGATAATTGCCCTCCTCGATCGCGCCATAGAGCGCTTCCTGGTAGCTTTCGCGCGTGCGGCCGATCACGTCCGCCGCCTCGGCATTGGTGTAGTGCTTGTGGCCGTGCTGGGTCTTGAAGTGGAACTTGACCCAATAGCGCTCGCCGGCATCGTTCCAGAGCGAGAAGGTGTGCGAGCCGTAGCCGTTCATGTGCAGCGGCGAGACCGGACATCCGCGGTCGGACATCAGGATCGTGACCTGGTGCAGGCTTTCCGGCGACAAGGACCAGAAGTCCCACATGGCGGTCGCCGAGCGCAGGTTGGTCTTCGGATGGCGCTTCTGGGTGTGGATGAAGTCCGGGAACTTGTAGGCATCGCGGACGAAGAAGATCGGCGTGTTGTTGCCGACGAGGTCCCAATTGCCCTCGGGCGTATAGAATTTCAGCGCGAAGCCGCGCACGTCGCGTTCGGCATCGGCGGCGCCAAGCTCACCGGCGACAGTGGAGAAGCGCGCCAGCATCGGCGTCTCGGCGCCCGGCTGCAGAACCTTAGCCTTGGTGTATTTCGAGATGTCGCCGGTGATCTTCAGCGTGCCATAGGCGCCCCAACCCTTGGCATGCACGGCGCGCTCGGGGATGCGCTCGCGGTTTTGATGCGACAGCTTCTCGATAAGCTGATAGTCCTGCATCATGACGCCGCCGCGCGGGCCGGCCGTCAGCGAATTCTGGTTGTCCGGCACCGGGGCTCCGGCACTCGTCGTCAATATGGGTCGATCAGACATCGCGTCCTCCTGTCAAAGGGTTTCGCGTCCGGGTGGTCACACAGGACCGGCGGCAGTCACGGCGACTGCCAGCCGCAGGTTGCGGCGACGATCAAAGCCCGAACGCTCTGGCAAGAGCGTTTTCCCACAGCGCTTCGATAATCTCCAATTGCATAAAAATTAAAAATCGATAAGATTTTCCTATCATGCTTACACTCAGACAGATGCGCTATTTCGAGGCGCTTGCCTCTGCTCGCCACTTCGGCAAGGCCGCCGAACTCGTCCATGTCAGCCAGCCGGCGCTCTCCGCCCAGATCATGGAAATGGAAAACCACCTGGGGGTGAAGCTGGTGGAACGCAGCCGCAGCGGCGTCTTCCTCACCCGCAAGGGCGAAGAGGTGCTGGCCCGCACCCGCGCCATCCTCGCCGAAGTGGATCAGCTGGAACTAAGCGCGCGGACCAGTTCCGGCACGCTCGAAGGGCGGATCCGCATCGGCGTCATCCCGACGCTTGCGCCCTATCTCGTTCCGCGGCTGGTGCCGCACCTGCGCCAGGTCTACCCGGCCATCGAGATCGAACTGAAGGAATCGGTGACATCAAGACTGGTGGCCGATCTCGGAGAGGGTCTGCTCGATGCCGTCGTCGCCGCCTTGCCGATCGAGACCGATGGGCTTTCGACGAAGCCGCTCTTTTCCGACCGCTTCTACATGGCGATGGCGGACGACGAGCGAAACATCCTGATGTCGCCGCTGACCGAAGACCAGGTGGATGTCGAACAGCTGCTGCTGCTCGAAGAGGGCCATTGCCTGCGCGACCAGGCGCTCGCCGTCTGCAGCACGGCGGGCAAGCGACGCCTCGTCTCCTTCGGTGCGACCTCGATGACGACGCTCCTGCAGATGGTCGCCAATGGCATGGGCATGACGCTCATCCCGGAGATCGCGATCGCGACCGAGGCAGCCCGCAATTCCATCCGCATCGTGCCCTTCGCCGCCCCTGAACCGGCGCGCGAGATCGGGCTTATCTGGCGGCGCAGCAGCCCGCGCGAGCGCGACATGGAAGCGCTCGCAGCGGCGATCAGCGGCTGCGCCGACCACATTCTCCAGGCGGCAGCCGCCTGACCTAGCGACGCTCAGGCGAGCTTGGTCTTCAGGAACTCGACCGTCCGGCTCCAGGCGAGATCGGCTGCGGCCTTGTCATACCTCGCGGCAGAAGTGTCGTTGTTGAAGGCGTGGTTGACGCCGTCATAGACATAGATCGTCGCGTCCTTGCCGTTGTCTTTGAGCGCCTTCTGGTAGGCGTCGATGCCGGCGTTGATGCGCTCGTCGAGGCCTGCATAGTGCAGCAACAGCGCCGCCTTGATCTTCGGCACGTCCTCGGCGTTCGGCTGCGCGCCGTAATAGGCAACGCCTGCCTTCAGATCCGGGGAACCGACCGCAAGCCGGTTGACCAGACCGCCGCCCCAGCAGAAGCCGATGGCGCCGACCTTGCCGGTCGATTGCGCATGTCCTTCCAGAAACGCCACGGTCGCCGCCGCATTCGCGGTCGTTGCCGTCGCATCGAGCGCACCGATCATTTCGCGCGCCTTATCCTCGTCCGTCGGCGTGCCGCCGGCAGGAGACAGGAAATCCGGCGCCAGCGCCAGGAAGCCTTCGAGCGCCATGCGCCGCGCAACGTCGCGGATATGCGGGTTCAGCCCGCGGTTTTCATGGATGACGATGACCGCCGGCAGCTTGCCGCTCACCTCTGCCGGGCGAACGAGGTAGCCCTTCATATCGCCGCCAGCGCCGGGATAGGTGATGTCCTCGCCGGTCACCCGGGTGTCGTTTGCAGCCACGATCTCCGCCTTGGCGCCATTGGCCGCCAGCAGCGGCGCGATCGCCGCGGCCGCAGCCGCGGAGCCGGCAAGGCCGGTGAGCTTTTCCATGAAACGACGGCGATCGAGGGTCAGATGCGTGTACTCGTCATAGGCGTCGATCATCGCCTGCGTGATCTTCGGTTCCTGCATACCAGCCTCCTCCGGTTCATATCTCCCGCGGCGGCAGACAGAACCGCCCGCGACAGAATAGGTCGGCGGGCGGTCTGGAACATACAAACTTGCGTTACTGCCGCGTGTTTCCCTCGCCCTTAAAGGCCGAAGGTCCCGCGCAGGTCGATCAGCCGTTGAGGTCGAGCACGATGCGGCCGTCGATCTTGCCCTCTTCCACGCGCTTGAAGATGGCGTTGATGTTCTCGATCTTGTCCCAGGTGAAATGCGAGGCGACCTTGCCTTCGCCGGCGAACTCGAGCGATTCCTCCAGGTCCTGCCGCGTGCCGACGATCGAGCCGCGGATGGTGATGCGCTTCAGCACCGTGTCGAAGATCGGCAGGCACATCTGCCCGGGCGGCAGGCCAACAAGCGCCATCGTTCCCTTGGAGCGCAGCATGTTGAAGGCCTGCTCCATCGCTTTTGGCGCCACGGCCGTCACCAGGGCGCCATGCACGCCGCCGGTCGCATCTCGCACCTGTTCAACCGCATCCTTGTCACGCGCGTCGACGACGAGGTCGGCACCGAGCTTTCGTGCAAGTTCCAGCTTGTCCGGGAAGATATCGACGGCGGCGACATGCATGCCCATGGCCTTGGCATATTGCACCGCCATGTGGCCGAGCCCACCGATGCCGGAGATCAAAGCCCATTCGCCGGGGCGCACCTCGGTCTCCTTCAGGCCCTTGTAGACCGTAACGCCCGCGCAAAGAATGGGGGCCGCCGCTCCGAATTCGAGCTTTGCCGGCAGGCGGCCGACGAAGTCAGGATCGGCGAGGCCGTATTGCGCAAACGTGCCGTTGACGGAATAGCCGGTGTTCTGCTGGCTGCCGCAGAGCGTTTCCCAGCCGGTGCGGCACGGCGTGCAGCCGCCGCAGGCGGTATGCAGCCACGGCACGCCGACGCGGTCGCCTTCCTTCAGGCGCGTCACACCGCTGCCGAGCTTGGCGACGTAGCCGACGCCTTCGTGTCCGGGAATGAAGGGCGGCTTCGGCTTGACCGGCCAATCGCCGTTGGCGGCGTGCAGGTCCGTGTGGCAGACGCCGGTCGCCTCGTATTTGATCAGCACCTGGCCGGGACCCGGCTCCGGGATCGGCACATTCTCGATTACCAGCGGCTTGCCGAATTCGCGCACCACAGCGGCTTTCATCGTTGCGGTCATCTCGTCCTCCGATGCGTTGTTGCCCAACGGCGGAGAGACTACGCGCAAAAGCGGTGCCGGGTAATTGATACGCATCAAGGCGGGAAGATGAAGGCGCAGACTGTCTCAGATCTGCGTCAGAATGCCGGTTGGCCTATCCGGATCAGCTCATCGCCATCCAGACGGCGAGCCACACCCACATCGCAAACAGCGTTGCGCAGCCGCCCATGAACAGCGGGCGGCGATAGCGCAGGCGATTGCTGGTGACATGCACGAAGGCGTGCACATAACGCAGGGCAACGAAGAGCCAGGCAAGCGCGAGCGAGACGATGTTGTCGGCCTCGGTGATGTAGAGCAGCACGCAGCAGACGTAGAAGAGAACCGGCAGCTCGAACTGGTTGGCGATGCTGTTCTTGACCACCAGGCTTTCGCCCGGCTCGTCGCGGTTCTCGCGAAACTGACCGGCATTCGCCTTGCCGGCGCGCACCAGACCCATGCGGCGGACGGAAAGAAGAGCGTAGAGGCAGAAGACGAGGAAGACATGCGCCACGATCGGCCAGAAAATCTCGAAACCCGTCATTACGTTACTCCCTCAAACACGCTTACTCTGAAAAAGCGAAGGGCGCCGCGCGATGCCGCGGCGCCCTTCGAATGCAATCGCAATCAGTGCGCGCCCGGATAGTTCGGGCTTTCGCGGGTGATCGTCACGTCATGGGCGTGGCTTTCGCGCAGACCAGCACCGGAGATGCGCACGAACTGGGCGCGCTCCTGATATTCCTTGATCGTCGGGCCGCCGACATAGCCCATGGAGGCCTTGAGGCCGCCGGCGAGCTGATGCAGGACGCCTGCGACCGGGCCCTTGTAGGGAACCTGGCCCTCGATGCCTTCCGGAACCAGCTTCAGCGTGTCGCGTACTTCCGCCTGGAAGTAGCGGTCTGCCGAGCCGCGCGCCATGGCGCCGACGGAGCCCATGCCGCGGTAGGCCTTGAAGGAACGGCCCTGGTAGAGGAACACTTCGCCCGGGCTTTCATCGGTGCCGGCAAGCAGCGAGCCGATCATGACGGCCGAAGCACCGGCAGCGATCGCCTTGGCGAGGTCGCCGGAGAACTTGATGCCGCCATCGGCGATAACGGGAATGCCGGCCGCCTGAGCGGCTTCGACGGCGCCCATGATCGCAGCGAGCTGCGGCACACCGACACCAGCGACGATGCGCGTGGTGCAGATCGAGCCCGGGCCGATACCGACCTTGACCGCATCCGCACCGGCATCGATCAGCGCCTTGGTGCCGGAGGCCGTCGCGACGTTGCCGGCCATGATGCGAACCGAGTTCGAGAGCTTCTTGACGCGGGCGACCGCATCGAGAACGCGCTGCGAGTGACCATGGGCGGTATCGACGACGATGAGGTCGACGCCGGCATCGATCAGTCGCTCGGCACGCTCGAAGCCGTCATCGCCGACGGAGATGGCGGCGGCGGCGCGAAGGCGGCCCTGCGCATCCTTGGAGGCGTTCGGGTTCAGCTGCGCCTTCTCGATATCCTTGACGGTGATGAGACCGACGCAACGGCCGTCGCCATCGACGACAAGCAGCTTTTCGATGCGATGGGCGTGCAGCAGGCGCTTGGCTTCCTGCTGGTCGACGCTTTCCTTGACCGTGACCAGGTTCTCATGGGTCATGAGCTCGTGGATCTTCTGGTTCGGATCCGAAGCGAAGCGGACGTCGCGGTTGGTGAGGATACCGACGAGGCGACCCTGCTTCTGGCCGCCGGCACCGCCGTTTTCGACGACCGGAATGCCGGAAATGCCATGCTGCTTCATCAGGCCGAGCGCGTCGGCAAGCTTGGCGTCGGGGCCGATGGTCACCGGATTGACGACCATGCCGCTTTCGAACTTCTTGACCTGGCGAACCTCTTCGGCCTGCTCGGCCGGTGTCAGGTTGCGGTGGATGACACCGATGCCGCCGGCCTGCGCCATGGCGATGGCGAGACGACCTTCGGTCACCGTGTCCATGGCCGACGACAGGATCGGCAGGTTGAGGTCAATGTCCTGGGCAATGGTGGTCGCGATGTTGGTCTGACCGGGCATGACTTCGGAATGTCCCGGCAGGAGCAGGACGTCGTCGAAGGTCAAAGCCTCCAGACCAGTTGCCGTTTCGATGATGCGCGCCATGGCCAATTCCCTTCAAATAGCGAAAATCCCCGGGGACGGGCTGCGATTTGTCCACCGGGCGACTTCAAAGCGTGTCTTGGAAGTTGGCGAGGGCTCGTAACACGGATATGTCAGGATGAAAATAGCCAAAGCCGGGAAATGTCCCGCCTTCGGCCGATATTTGTTGCAGAGCAGCATTTCCGCGCGAAGAGGCGCGAAAACCGATCAGATATCGAGCTGATAGCTTGCGGGCACGAAACGGTAACCCTCGCCCTGCTTCTCGACGAAACCGACCGCCGGAAACGGCATGTGGTAGCCGATGAAGGGCAGCCGTTCGCTGGCGATCATGTCGAACACCCGGCGGCGTGTCTCTGCCGCCTTCGCCTTGTCCATGTCGAAACGCACTTCCCAGTCCGGCCGCTGCAGCGACAGCACATAATGGTTGGCGGTATCGGCTGTCAGCATCATGCCCTTGCCGTCGGAATCCAGGCGAAACACCATGTGCCCGGGCGAATGGCCGAAGGCGGCAATCGCCGAAATGCCGGGCACGACGGCGGCGCCATCGCCGATGAAAGTGGTCTTTTCGGCAAGCGGCACGACTTTTTCCAGCACCGCCTTGTGGCCGTTTTCGGCCGGCGTGCCGGCGCGCGCCGGATCCTTCCAGAAGGCGTATTCGACCTCGCCCATCACATAGCGAGCATTGGCGAAGGCCGGTTTCCCGGCCTCCATCAGGCCGCCGATGTGGTCGCCATGCATATGGGTCACCACGACGACCGATACCTGTTCCGGCGCATATCCGGCAGCGCGGATCCCGTCGAGCAGGCGGCCCGCCCCCGCGTCTCGACCGCCCTCGCCCATGCCGGTATCGAAGAGCACGAGATCCGATCCAGTATCGACCAGGGCCGGCGAATAACTGTTGAGCAGCGCATCTGTCGGCAGGAAGTTCTGTTGCAGCAGTTCGGCCACGGCCTCTTGCGGCTGGTTGGTGCCGTAGGTCTCGTGCGGCTTGTCGCTGACGCGCGTGCCGTCATTGACGACGACGATCTTGAACGCGCCAAGCTTGAGCATTCTTGTTGGAGGGCTGGCTTTCATGCCGGTGTTTTCCGATTTTTCCTGAGCGACTGCAAGGCCCGTCATCAGCGAGGGCGCTGCGAGCACGCCAAGCGTTCCCGCTCCCATCAAGGTCCTGCGCTTCATCGACATTTCACTCATGGTTCGTTTTCGCTTTCTGTTGGATCCGTTGCCATCGGCGGCTACCCGGCCAGAACTAGCGTCTTGACAGCAAAGGCCAGTCGGGATCACAGGCTTTTGATCCGCAATCACCGGTTTTGCCCCGACAAAAGCCATGACCGGTATTATTAGCTTCTGCTTATCGCTGACCGTCCGAAGCATCGATTCATGAACCGTATCGTCCCGATGATCCTCGCCGTCGCTCTTTTCATGGAGCAGATGGACTCGACCGTGATTTCCACGTCGCTGCCGGCAATCGCCCGCGACATCGGCGTCGGGCCGATTACGCTGAAGCTGGCGCTGACCGCCTATATGGTGGCGCTGGCGATCTTCATCCCCTTGAGCGGCTGGATGGCCGACCGCTTCGGTGCCAAGAAGATCTTTCGCGCGGCGATCCTGGTCTTCATTGCCGGATCGATCTTCTGCGCCATTTCGAACAGCCTTCTCGCCTTCGTCTTCTCCCGGTTCCTGCAAGGAATGGGCGGCGCGATGATGACGCCGGTCGCCCGCCTCGTGTTGGTGCGCGGCACGCCGCGCAGCGAACTGGTGTCGGCGATGGCGCTGCTGACGATCCCGGCACTTGTCGGTCCCCTTGCCGGACCGCCGCTCGGCGGCTTCATCACCACTTATTTCTCCTGGCACTGGATCTTCCTGATCAACGTGCCGGTCGGCATCGCCGGCTACATCCTGTCGGGCATCTACCTGCCGAAGATGGAGCCACTCGATCCGCCACCGGTCGACGTCACCGGCTTCCTGCTCGGCGGCGTCGCTGCCTCCGGCATCGTCTTCGGCCTGTCGGTGATCAGCCTGCCGGCCCTGCCCCCGGTCATCGGCATCGCCTCGGTGTTGATCGGCCTCTTTTCGGCCCTTCTCTACATCCGCCATGCCCGGCGCCATCCGGCACCGGTCCTCGACCTCAAGCTCTTCAAGGACAGCGCCTTTCGCGCCGCTTCGATCGGCGGCACGATCTTTCGCATCTCGGTCGGCGCCGTTCCCTTCCTGATGCCGCTGATGCTGCAGGTCGGCTTCGGCCTCAACCCGTTTCAATCGGGCATGATCACCTTCATCGGCGCGGTCGGCGCGATCACCACGAAGTTCTATGCGCGCCGGGTCCTGGCCTTTGCCGGCTTCCGCACGACGCTGATCATTGCGGCGATCATTGCGGCGATCACCACCTTCGCCAATGGCTTCTTCACGCCGGAGACGCCCTATCTGGTGCTGATCACGATCCTGCTTATCGCCGGCTTCGCGCGTTCTTTCTTCTTCACCAGCGTCAACGCGCTGTCCTTTGCCGATATCGACGATGCAGACGCCAGCAAGGCGACCTCGATGAGCGCAGTGCTGCAGCAGATCAGCCTGGCACTCGGCGTCGCCGTCGCCGGTGCGATCCTCGAAATCGAGACGAAGCTCAGCGGCGGCCCGCTGCAGCTCGACGATTTCCATACCGCTTTCATGATCATCGCCGCCGCCAACCTGATCGCGGCGATCCCGTTCCTCACCATGGCGAAGAACGCGGGTTCCTCCGTATCGGGCCACCGGCTGCCGGCGCGCGAGATCGAAACGGCTGCGGGGAAATAAGCCGCACGACACATGCGCCGGCGGCGAACAAGGCGGCGGTTTTGTGAACGGCTGCCTCAGTCGGTTCTCGCGTCGCCTAATAGTCGGCCAGCACCTGCTCGGCACCCACGTCGCCGAAGCGCGGCTTCACGCCCAGAAGCGGTGCCGCGCGGCCGATGATGGCCTTGACCATGGGGGCGGCATTGGCCGCAGCCGTTCGCCCGCCGTTTTCGCCGGTCCGTGGCGCATCGATGATCGAAAGAACGATGTATTTGGGCTTGTCCATCGGGAACGCCGCCAGGAACCCGTTGAAGTTCAGGTCCTTGGCGTATCGCCCGTTGATGACCTTGTCGGCTGTGCCGGTCTTGCCGCCGACATGGAAGCCTTCCACCTGTGCCCGCCTGCCGGACCCCTTCACGCCGTTCCAGTTGTAGAGGAAGCGCATGTCGGCGCTGGTCGTTTCCTTGATCACCCTCTGCGCAACGAGCTGCGTTTCTTCCTGCGAGCGCGGCAGGAACGTCGGCGGGATCAGATGTCCGCCGTTCATCAGGGCAGCGGCCGCTACCGCCGTCTGCAGCGGGGTGGTCGCCACGCCATGACCGAAGGAAATCGTCACCGAGTTGATCTTCTTCCAGGTGCGCGGCTGGGTGGGCGTTGCCACGCCGGGCATTTCGGTTTCCATCTTCGACAGCAGGCCGAGCTTCGTCAGGAACTGCTGGTGCGCTTCGATCCCGACCATGTCGGCGACAGCGGCCGTGCCGATGTTCGACGAATACTGGAACACCTCCGGTATCGACAGCGGACGGTTCTTGCCCTTGAAGTCCTTGATCGTGAAGCCGCCCATGCGGATCGGCCGCGACGCATCGACCACCGAGTTCAGATTGACCTTGCCCGCATCCAGGCCCATCGCCAGCGTGAAGCTCTTGAAGGTCGAGCCCATCTCGAACGTGGCATTGCTCATGCGGTTGAACCAGCCCTTCTCGTATTCCTTGTCGACACCGCCGCCGGGCAAGGTTCGCGAGGGTTCGTTCGGATCGTAGTCGGGCACCGACGCCATGGCCAGCACTTCGCCGGTGTCGGCGTCGAGCACCACCGCACCCGCGGCTTCGGCCTCATAGGCCGTCATCGCGTTGGCCACCACTTCGCGCACGATGTTCTGCACGCGCAGATCGATCGACAGCCGCACCGGCTCCAGCGACGCATTGCTGGTGAGGCCAGCCGCCCGCAGATCGGCAAAGCCCTGCTGATCGAGATAACGCTCTATGCCCGCCAGTCCCTGGTTGTCGACATTGACGTGGCCGAGGATGTGCGAAGCGGTGACGCCGCCGGGATAGAAGCGGCGCTTCTCCGGCGGAAACCGATGCCGGGAATGCCGAGCGCCAGAATATCGGACTGCTGCTTCGGGGTGAGCTGGCGCCGCAGCCACTGGAAGGCCGAACCGGACTGGAGCTTGCGATGCGTGTCGCGCCAATCGAGATTGGGGATGACCGTCGCGAGCTTCTCGACGACCTCGTCGGCATCGACGATCTTGCGCGGCTCCGCATAGAGCGACATCGTGTTGAGATCGGTCGCCAGCAGATGTCCGTTGCGGTCGACGATATCCGGGCGAGAGGCAATCACGTGGCCGCTGCCACCGATCGATGCGGTGTCGGCCGGCGCCGACAGGCCATACTGAACCAGCCGTCCGCCGACCACGAGGAAGACCACGGCGAAGCCGGCGATCAGGATCCCCACGCGCTGCCGCGCCTGGTTCCTACGGCCGGCGCTGGTGCCGATGATGACCCCCGGCTTGCCGGCACCATTCCTCTTTACAGAAAAATGCGCGCGGCTTCTGAGCCGAACGGCAAGCGAAATCATCGACATAAAGGTACTTCCACATGCAGGCCAACCGAGCACGTGCTCGACCCGTCGCCAATCGTCGATCGGCAGCCAGCGCTCGGTGGAACTAAAACCTTAGGAGGTCCTAATGGACCAGAGAGTAACACCAGAGTTGCACTCAACTGGTTAACGGCCGATTAACCACGATGCACCGTCTTTAGGGGGAACCGGGTTTTACAGGGCGATCAGGGGTGCGGCCGATCGGCACAAGCCAGCCCGGCCCATC
This sequence comes from Ensifer sp. ZNC0028, assembly GCF_000799055.1. Taxonomy (NCBI): domain Bacteria; kingdom Pseudomonadati; phylum Pseudomonadota; class Alphaproteobacteria; order Hyphomicrobiales; family Rhizobiaceae; genus Ensifer; species Ensifer sp. ZNC0028. The sequence continues at coordinate 53,457 of NZ_JTLA01000070.1, read as the reverse complement.
GCTCCGCCCTGCCTTCATGCTGAGGAGATTTCTGGAAAGTCGGCGCGCCGCGAGCGGTTACTCCGGCCGCTCGCAGACCGCGGCGATCTTGTTGCCGTCGTGATCGCGCACCCAGGCGCCGTAAAAATTTGCGTGAAACGGGCGCAGGCCCGGTGCGCCCTCGTCCGTACCGCCATTGGCAAGGGCTGCCGCATGAAAAGCATCGACGGCGGCACGCGTCTCGGCTTCAAGCGCGATGCTCACACCATTGCCATAGGTGGCGGGCGCGCGGTCGAAGGGCCTCACCACCCAGAAACGGATGCGGTCACCCTCAGCACCATAGCCGATCTCGGTCTCGTCTTGGCGTTGCCTGTGAAACCCAAGCGCCGGCAACACCGCATCGTAGAACGCGCCGGCGCGTGTCAGATCGTTGCTGCCGACCGTGACGTAAAGCAGCATGCTATTCGGCCGCTTCGTCTTCGGTTTCCGCTTCGCTGGCGGTCTGCTGACGTCCCTTGAAGTCCTTGGCCAACAGGAACATCTCGACCGATTCGGCGCGCGAGGAGGCCGGCTTCACATGGATGACCTGACGGAAATTCTGCTTGAGCATGTTGAGCAGCTCGCGCTCGGTGCCGCCCTGGAAGGTCTTCGCCAGGAAATGTCCGCCCTTGCCCAGCACGTCGACGGCGAAATAGGCCGCGACCTCGCACAGATGCATGGTGCGCAGGTGATCGGTCTGGCGGTGGCCGGTCGTCGGCGCCGCCATGTCGGAGATAACGAGATCCGGCGTTCCGCCGATCGCTTCCTTCAGTTTCGCCGGCGCCTCAGGGTCGAGGAAATCCATCTGCAGGATGCGCACGCCCGGGATCGGGTCCACCTCCAGGAAGTCGATCGCGGCGACGCGCGGATCGGCATCGGTCGAATTGGTGACCTTGGCGGCGATCTGCGACCAGCTGCCGGGCGCAGCACCCAAGTCGATGATACGACGGGCGCCGTTCAGGATCTTGTGCTTCTCGTCGATCTCCAGCAGCTTGAAGGCCGCACGGGCGCGATAGCCCTCGAGTTGCGCCCGCTGCACATAGGGGTCGTTGATGTGGCGCTCGATCCAGCGGCGGGAGGATGCCTTGAGCTTGCCCTTCTTGACCTTCTGGCCAAGCTTGCGGCCGCTACGGTTGCCGCCGACAGGAGGTTTCGTCATGGTTTGTTTCCTTCGTGGCTGCCGGAGGCATTGGAGCCGCGCTGGTGGCGGCGCGGCCGAGAGCGGCGCCAGGCGCCGTCGTCCGCCATCATATCGGTGAGCAGGCCTTCGCGCAGGCCACGATCGGCGACGCGCATGCGGGTCGACGGCCAGCGCCGGCGGATCGCTTCGAGGATAGCGCAGCCGGCAAGCACCAGATCGGCGCGATCCGGGCCGATGCAGGGATTGGCGGCGCGTGCGTCAAAATCCCAGGACAGAAGCCGCGCCTGCATGGCCGAGACTTCATCGTCCGTCAGCCACAGGCCATCGACGCGACGGCGATCATAGCGCGGCAGATCGAGATGCACGCCGGCAAGCGTCGTCACCGTGCCCGACGTGCCGATCAGGTGGAAGCCGCTGCCTGACGTGCCGTTCGCCAGAGCTTCGACAGGCGGGCTGTCGAAGCGGGAAAGCATGCCTTCGACTTCCTGCACCATCGCCTCGAAGCTTGCCGGCGTTACGTGCTGGCCGCCATGGCGCTCCGAAAGGGTGACGACGCCGACCGGCAGCGAGGTCCAGTGGGTGATGTGGTTGGCGAGTCGGTTCGAGCGCGAATCACCGATGCGGATGACGGCGATCTCGGACGAGCCGCCGCCGATATCGAAAAGCACGACCGAGCGCGTCTCGCGGTCGACCAACGACGAGCAGCCGGAAACGGCAAGCCGTGCCTCGGTTTCGCGGTTGATGATTTCGAGATCGAGACCGGTTTCGCTCGCAACCCGCTGAAGGAAGCTTTCACCGTTTTCAGCGGCGCGAGCAGCCTCCGTCGCAATCAGGCGGCTGCGGCGGATGGTACGGGCGCCGAGCTTCGACGCGCAGATCTTCAGCGCCTCGACGGCGCGCTCCATCGCCTCGTCCGATAGCCGGCCGCTGGCACCGAGCCCTTCGCCGAGACGCACGATGCGCGAGAAGGCATCGACCACCCGGAACTGGCCGGGACGGGTCGGCTGCGCGATCAGCAGGCGGCAATTGTTTGTGCCGAGATCAAGCGCGGCATAGAGCGGCGCAGGAGGTTCGCCGGCGGCAACATAGGGTGCACGCGGTTGTTCACCGCGATTGCCCGGCCGCGACTGCGCGCCCGCATGACCGCCGCCGGAAGCAGAAGCCTGGCGCGCATTGCCGCCACCATCGGCGCCACGCTGCGGCGCCGGCTGGCGCTCGCCGCTCGTCAGCGGGCGACCCTGGAGCCCACGGCGATGCTTGGCCTTCTTGCTGCGCTTGTGGCCCTTGCGCTCGCCAAGCGACGCATCGACGACCTGGACGCCGCTGTTTTGCGAGGCGGATCCGGCCTGAGCCTGTTGTTTTGCTGATTTCGAACGACGCCGCCGCTTGCGCTTGCGCGCCGGCTCCGTTTCGTTCTCTCCTGCGGGACGCCCTGCCAAACCGGCTGGGCCGGACTGGCTGGCAATTGCAGACGGCGAAGCAGACGACTTACGTCGTTTGCGCTTGCCCTTGCCGTTGCGCGGACCGAGCTTCGATCCATCACCCCGGCCTGCTGCCGACGCCCCGGATTCGGACGGCTTATCGCCGTGATCGGGGTCTTTCACTTGTTTCAACCATGGCGCCGCGCAAGGCCTTACGGCCGCTCAAGGCGCTCTCTCGATTTTTCGTTGGCGCGACTGTACCAGCGCAACCCCCATTCGCCAAACTTTTTTTGAGAACCGGCTTGTGCACAACAAAGGCGTCGAGCGCCCGAACCCAGCAAACACAGCGGGTTAAGCATGTGGTCCCCTGTTCCGGTCACCCTTGATGGCTGCGATCTTCACTTCATGCGCGATTTTTTTTGCAAAAGGTATTTGCATCAGCCGCCGATTTGTTTATAAGCCCGCCAACCACACCGACGGGCTTCGCTCCGACGGCGGCTTTGGGGAATAGGTTAACGGTAGACCCACGGACTCTGACTCCGTTAGTCCTGGTTCGAATCCAGGTTCCCCAGCCAACTCTCGCGGACAATTCAATAAAATATCAATGACATGCAGAACGCTCACGCGTGACGGACGTTCGCGAATGCAATGTTTCGCCGACGAACCAGATGGCCGAACTCGGCGATCGGCTCGTCTGGGCATGGCTGCCGTTACCCAGCGGCAACGGCGCGCTTCCCGCGGCGAAATCGGCTGTAATACGCCCCTAAACACTGCAGTTTCCGAGTTTGCGGATATTCAGACCTCTTCCGGAGGCGCATAATCTTCGCCGCCCACAATCGATCAGGCGGAGACAGGCCGATGCTCGAGACAAAAGCGGATGCGGCATATGCGATCGAGTACTTCCAGGAACACCCGGAAGCCGGGCTGTGCCGGGAAGGACGGCGCTGGTGGATAACGCCGAACGCAAACGAGACCGATCGGCGGATTCTTCGTATCGACAGCGCTGAAGCGGAACGACTGAAGGAAGACGCGCGCCTTCAGTCCGTCGCTGACATCGCGCATGCGGGCCGGTCCCTCTGGGTGATGAGGGACATGACGTAGATGCCCTTGCGGCTGGACGCATGCCGCCACGGAGCATGGTCCCTACAGCAGCCCCCGTCCCGCAAGATTGCGCATCAGCGACGCGGCGCCAAAGCTCCAGGGCGCGCACTCCGTCGATAGCTTGACCGTGTTGGTCAGCGATCCGAGTTCGGCGTTGGCGATCGTCACCACGTCGCCGCGCTTGTGGGTGAAGCCCTGGCCGGGCTCGTCGCGGTCTTCGACGGGGGCGAAGAGCGTGCCCATGAACAGCATCAGGCCATCGGGATACTGGTGATGCGGACCGATCGTCTGGGCGACGAGGTCGAGCGGATCGCGGCTGATCTCGGCCATCGAACTGCGGCCGGTCAGGCGGTAGCCGTCCTCGCCTTCGACCAGGAGGCTGAGTTCTGCCCGGCGGACATCGTCGATGGTGTAGCTTTCGTCGAAGAGCCGGATGAAGGGGCCGATGGCGCAGGAGGCGTTGTTGTCCTTGGCCTTGCCAAGAAGCAGCGCCGAGCGCCCCTCGATGTCGCGCAGGTTGACGTCATTGCCGAGGGTGGCACCCCTCACCTGGCCGCTCGAGGAAACCGCAAGCACGATTTCCGGCTCAGGATTGTTCCAGCGCGACGCCGGGTGCAGGCCGACATCGGCGCCCGGGCCGACCGCCGAGAGGACCTGCGCCTTGGTGAAGACCTCTGCGTCCGGGCCGATGCCGACCTCCAGATATTGCGACCAGACGCCCTCTTCGATGAGGGCTGCCTTGACGCGGGCCGCCTCCGGCGAACCGGGCTTCAGGTTTCGCAGACTGTCGCCGATGACGGCGGTGACGCGGGCTCGGATCGCTTCGGCGCGCGACGCATCGCCCGCCGCCCGCTCCTCGATGACGCGCTCGATCATCGAGCGCGCGAAGGTGACACCGCAGGCCTTGACCGCCTGGAGGTCCGAGGGCGCGATCAGGTGGATACGCGCCGGGTCCGCCTTTTGCGCGAAGAGCTCCTCGATCGAGCCCAGTCGATCACCCGGGGCGGTGCGGGCATGTTGAACCGGATCCGAAAGCTCGAGCAGGTCGCGCATGGTCGGCGCCGTCTTGCTGGTGATGTCGCAGAGTGCGCCGTCGCGCAGGACGACAAGCGACGGCCCGGCCACGTCCGGCCGCCAGACCCGGCCGACAAAGGTGCCAGTGCGAAATGCCGGATCCATCATGCCTTCCATCCTCCCGTGAACGCCTATTTCTTGCAGCGGAAGACGGGGCTGTAAAGCCGGCAGCGGCGCTCAGGCTTCCCTCCGGTTGCAGCATCCGGAACATTGCAAATCCTCATACGTTTATGCCTATGCCACGCGCCCTCCGGGCGCCCTTGTCGCGCAATCGCGACGGCGCGAAATCCGGTGCCACGACTGCCGGGAAGGTTCAGGAGCAGTCGCATCAAGGCCAGGAGGACGCCAAGAAAAGGATGCACACAATGAACCAGCACGAGGAATTCAAGGACAAGCCCGTGATCGATCCGGTGACCGGGCAGCCGCTGCCACAGACACCAACGCAGATGAGCGACGTGCCGCCTCCCTCCCGCTCGGGGCGCAGTAACTGGCCGATCGTCATCATCCTGCTCGCCGGCCTGGTATTGGCGCTGATCGCCTGGCTGCCGGCCGAACTCAGCCGCGACACCGCCAACACGGCAGCGCCGCCGGCGACCACCGACCAGCCGGCAACCGGAACGACGGGCCAGGCGACACCGCCGACCGATACGGCCACGCCCCCCGCCGGTGGAACAACGACCCAGCCGGCACCGGAAACGACGCCGCAGCAGGGAACGCAGGCCCCTGAAACACAGGGCGCCACCCCGAACTCGACCCCTGGCACGACACCCGACATGACGCAGCCGGCGCCGTAAGTAGGACGGAGCCCGCGCAAATCGATGGGCCGGAGGTTTTGATCTCCGGCCCTCGCGTCATCGTTCACCAGAATGAAAACGGGGTGGCCTAAAGACGGATCGGTGCGTCCGTTAACCGTCGTCGGTCAGTGCGGCCTGATGTTTGCGGAAATCATCGCATCCCAGCCGGCTGCGGCGCAGTCGGCGATCGCAAGCAGGGTTTCCCGCGTAGCGCCATCGCGTGCCTGGATCGACATGCCGTGCTGCAGCGAGGCGACGTAGGCGGCAATCGCTGCGCAATCGACACCGGCAGGCAGGTCGCCCTCTTCGACGGCGCGCTCGAAGCGTCGCTCCAGAGCCACCTGCTTTTCAAGCCGGCGCAGCTTCAGAGCGTCGCAAACCTCCGCATCTCCACCTGCCATCTGCGGCGCGGAAAGAACCACCATGCAGCCTCTCGGCTCGCCCCGCTGGGTAAAATTCGCAGCCGTGCGTCTCAGCAGGTCGTGCACCGCCGCCTTTGCGGTCGGAACCGCCTCCAGTTCATCCCAGATGCCGGCACCGTCGGTGCGGCCGTAAAGATCCACAGCCTCGATGAAGAGCTGCGCCTTGCTGCCGAAGGCCGCGTAGAGGCTCGGTGGGTTCAATCCCATGACCCGGGTCAGGTCCGAAAGCGAGGTATTGTCATAGCCCTTGTCCCAGAAGAGCTGCATGGCGCTTGCAAGCGCCTCGTCCCTCGAAAAACTGCGTGGCCGCCCGCGGCTCATGCTCGCTGATCCTTTTTTGTATCGATCAATACATAAATCGCTTGACAGCGGATGGCAAGTCGCCTCCCTTTATATGTATCGATCACTACAGATTTGGAGAAGCCAGTGACGAGTTTGAAAGACAAGGTGGCCCTGGTAACGGGCGGCAGCCGCGGCATCGGTGCTGCAATCGCAAAACGCTTGGCGAGCGACGGCGCAACGGTGGCGGTGACCTACAGCCAGTCGAAAGAAAAGGCCGAGGCGCTCGTGGCGGAGATCAAGCGGGCTGGCGGCAGCGCGCTGGCAATCCGGGCGGACAACCGCGATCCGGGCGCGGTCGAGGCTGCCGCCAAGTCGGTTGCGGAGAAGCACGGTCGCATCGACATTCTCGTCAACAATGCCGGCATCTTCGATGCCGGGACGATAGACGAGGTAACCGCGGAGGATTTCGACCGGACGATCGACGTCAATGTGAAGGCGGTATTTCTCGCCACGCGCGCCGCGGCAGCGCACATGCCGGATGGCGGGCGCGTCATCACGATCGGCAGCAACCTTGCCGCCCGCGTCCCATGGCCGGGCATGAGCCTGTATGTGCTGAGCAAAAGCGCGCTGATCGGCTTCACAAAGGCGGTGGCACGCGATCTCGGGCCGAAGGGCATCACCGTCAACATCGTCCATCCGGGCTCGACGGACACGGACATGAACCCGGCCAATGGCGACCATGCCGGCCCACAGCGCGGACTGATGGCGATCCCCCGCTTCAACGAGGCAAGCGACGTGGCAGGCGTCGTCGCCTGGCTGGCGGGTCCTGACGGCCGCAGCGTCACGGGCGCCGAATTCACCATCGACGGCGGCACCAACGCCTGATTAGCCAAAGAACAAGGCCGGAAGCGCAGCTTCCGGCCTTTTCCCACTTCGTGATGCTGTGGCTTCGGAACCGTCAGGCCAGGAAGCGCTCCGGCCGGTAGGGCGCGATGTCGATGACCGTCTTTTCACCGGTCATGGCTTCCGCCAGCGCCCGGCCGGTGACCGGCCCGAGCGTCATGCCGTGATGGGCGTGACCGAAGGCAAACCACAGACCCTCGTGACGCGGCGCCTTGCCGATCAGCGGCATCATGTCCGGCGTGCAGGGACGCGCGCCCATCCACGGTTCTTCGTCACGGCGTTCGGCCAGCGGGAAGAACTCGCGCGCCACCCGCTCGGCCCGCGTCAGTTGCACCGGCGTCTTCGGCGCGTCGCGCCAGGCAAATTCCGCGCCGGTCGTCAAACGGATGCCGCGCAGCATCGGCGCCAGGAAATAGCCCTTCTCGGCATCGAGCACCCAGTTGTTAAGCTGCGCGCCCTCCTGCGTGCCATAGTGCATGTGGTAACCGCGCTTCACGGCCAGCGGAAAATGGTAACCGAGCTTGCGGGTCACCGTATCGGCCCAGGGGCCGAGCGCCACGACGACTTCGCGCGTCTCCAGCGGCCCTTCCGGGGTGGCGACACGCCAGCCGGGACCTTCGAGCACGTGTTCTGTCGTCGCCGCATCGCCGGAAATCAGCCGTCCACCCAGAGACTGGAAGTAGGCGAGATAGGCCTTGTTGAGGCTGTGCGGATCGCGGATCGACCAGGGATCGCTCCAGCGCAGCCCACCGACGAGATCCGCCTTGATCGACGGTTCCAGCGTCTTCAACTCGCTGGTCGAAAGCTTCTGGTGGTTGACGCCGAAGCCGGCCGAGAGCTTTTCCGCTTCCTTGTACGCGGCGTCGCGCTCCTTCTCGGTGCGAAACACCTTCATCCAGCCATCCTTGCGGATGAGGTCACCGGCGCCGGACGCCTCGATCAGATCCTGGTGTTCGCTGATCGAATGCTCGATCAGCGGCGCATAGAGCTGGGCGATGCGCCGGTGCTGGGTGAAACCGGAGTGCCACCAGTAGCGCGCCAGGAACGGCACCAGGCCCGGCAGGGCGCGGAAATGGTAATGGGCGTCGATGGTGTTGTTGAGCGCGTAGCGAAAGAGCGCGCCGAAATCATGCGGGAAACCATAGGGAAAGACGCCCTCGCGCTGGATCAGGCCGGCATTGCCGTAGGAGGTTTCCTCGCCGGCGCCGCGACGGTCGAGCAACACCACCGACTTGCCGCGGCGGGCGAGATGGATGGCGGTGGAAATGCCGACGATGCCGGCGCCCAGAACCACTACGTCAGTCTTCATCTAAAGGCTGCCCCGTTGCTCGATCAAGACAAGCCGCGGCCTTGCGTCGGGCCGCGACACCAACATCACTTCTTCTTCAGCGCAGTCATGATCTGCTCGAGATAGCCGAGCAACACGGCTGATACGACGAATGCAAGATGTATGATCGTCGCCCACATCAGCTGTTCGCTCGAATATTGCTGCGCGTTCAAGAAGATCTGCAGCAGGTGGATCGAGGAAATGGCCACGATCGACGACGCGACCTTGATCTTCAGACTACCGGAATCGAGCTTGCCGAGGAAGGAGACCTCCGCGTCGCCTTCGTCGAAGCGGCTGACGAAGTTCTCGTACCCTGAAATCATCACCATCACGATCAGACTGGCGACCAGCGCGGCATCGATCAGGGCGAGCATGGCCAGGATCATCTCCGCATCGTCATAGACGAAGACCATGCTGGCGATCTTGAACAGCTTGAAGGCGAACGAGATGCCGTAAAGGGCGAGCGCCGCTACCAGGCCAAGATAGAAGATGACGAGGAGCCAGCGGCTGGAGAGGATGATCCGCTCGACGAGCAGTTCCAGCGATTTCATGGTGTTCGGTTCCTCAAGGCTATTGCGACGGTTTCGGCATCAATAGCCAAGCAGGCAGGCAAGGGCAAGCAAGACGATCGAGCCCCAAACGCACCGAGGGCGGCCGTAACGCCGCCCATTTTCGTCCATTCGTATCCGCTCAAATTCTGGCTCCGGTCAGCCGCGACGCACGAGGCCAGCTACGAGCGAAATCACCAGGAAGACCAGGAATAGGAAGAAGAGGATCTGCGCGATGCCCGCGGACGTGCCGGCAATACCCCCAAACCCAAGTACACCCGCTATGATTGCCACAACGAGGAAGACAAGCGCATAGTATAACATAGCAATTCTCCTTGCCTAAATCACTGCAAAGCAAACGCCATAGCTTTCAATTTGTTCCAGTTATCGATCAAAATCGCCGCGCAGAATTCCGCGGCTTCACTCGACATTAATATTATGTTTACGATGAAAGACGAAAGAGTCCCAAATCGGCACGGTTTGCACCGGAAATGCCCGGAACCTTCGCAATACTCTGACGTTCTTCATCCATGGAACACGCAGGATCGAAATGAAGATGCCGACAGCACATATCTGGAAAACGGCGATCGAAGCCGGACGGGAGCGAACGCATCTCTCCAATAGAAATCTTCACATCGGAAAGACGATGCGCGACCTATACACCGACGGCGACGAAAAGAGCGCCAAGCTTCAGTCTTTGATGGAAGAACTCCGCAAGCGAGAGGCCAAGGCAAAGAAGAAATAAGCGCGATGCGCACCACAAACAAAGCCGCGCGACAAATGTCGCGCGGCTTTTGCTTTTACGGTTGTTCTTCCGGGAAAGAAGAGTAACTGCGTTCCTCGAGCCATTTAACGGCGGGACATCCAGTCGTCGATCTGGCGCTCCGCCTCATCACGCGCGACGCCGTATCGCGCCTGGATCCGCCCGGCGAGTTCTTCCCTACGGCCATCGATGACATCGAGGTCGTCATTGGTAAGCTTGCCCCACTGCGTCTGAACCTTGCCCTTCAGCTCGTGCCACTTTCCTTCAACAATATCCCAGTTCATTTTCCGTCCTTTCGGTTGATGCGGCCCCGCAAGCGCAAATTGCGCTTGGGCGGCCGGTGAAATCAGTTGCGAGTCTTGGCGCCGGCGTCGTGGCGCGCGGCTACGGCGTAGCTGCCGTCATCGACCTTGACCTCGACTTGAAGCCGGCCAGGCGCCTTCACCTGCCATTCGATGGTTGCGTCTTCCACGAACAGAGCCGGATCGACTTCCGCGCAGGCGCCATAGGCGTGCTTGAAGGTCGTTCCTGTCGCCTCGATCGCGGGCGAAAGCAGTTCGCGGCATTCGTCCACGGTTTCAAAAGCCACGGTGGGGGCCGGCACTTCGCGGCAGGCCTCTGTCGTCTGCATGCAGCCGACCAGGACCATGATGGCGGCAATATGTTCCATTCGCATGCTCCCTTCCTTCAAACTCCAACAGCAAACGGCAATGCACGATCTGCGGTTCCGCAAAGGGGCGCGAAATATTTCCCGGAACTTTGGCGTGAGCTGCGCGTTTGGACGCCCGTCAAAAGCCCCCATCGGCGGTTGGGAGACGGTCGAGAACCTGCATCCGTTCGCAGCGTTCAACCGGGCGCGAGGGTGCACAACGGCGACTGCCACCGACCATCGGCCATACCAATAATGGAACAAAAACGCCGCGCTCTCGTTTTCGCAACGATAACAAGCGCTGCGACGGAGGAGATACTGGCGAGGCAAGGACACACCGCAAGGATCTCGCCCATTGCGAGCGCCGAACGGTTACATCAAAGGTCGATCAGGACGGCGCGGTAGCGGTACGGGCTATGCCTCATTGTCGTCATTCTGTTCGTCACCAGTCGCGGGCAAATCGATTTCACCGAAATTTGATTCTCAGTTCAACAAAGCAACCCTCGGATAGGAACGCGTCATGAAGAAGATACTTATTGTAGCAAGCCTGATCCTGCCCCTCGCGGCATGCACGCAGACAGAAAAGGGCGCGGCGATCGGTGCAACCGGCGGCGCGATCGTCGGCGGCGCCGCGACGGGCAACGTCAGGGGTGCGGCCGTGGGCGCTGCCATCGGCGGTGTTGCCGGTGCGCTGATCGGTAATGCCAACGAGCCGGGCCGCTGCATCTATCGCGACCGCTACGGCCGCCGCTACGAAGCCGCCTGCTGATCGGCGCATCTCACGAAGAAACGGGCAGCTGCCCGTTTCTTCCCCCCTCAGAGCGGAACCCCACCCTTCGACGGGCCTTTGGACGCAGCTTCCGCTTCATCCAGTTTTTCAAGAAGATTGAGAAATAGTTCCGGAACGGGCTCCTGCTCGAGCGACCGATAGAACGCCTTCAAGCTGGCGCCGATCGAGCCGCCGATATCTCGCGTTTCGGCCGTGCCGCCGCGCCGTTGGCTCACGCCTTCATGCTTTCCGGTTTCATCGTCCATGCTGCGCTTCACCACCGCTTCGTCCTTCACGGTTTTGCTGCCTGCGCGAAATCGCCGGCACACCGTTCGAACACGTCCCCCATTTGCTCTAAGCCGAAAAACGTGTTCAAAACATCCATCTATTCCGCCACATACCCCCTATCCTCAGAAATCAAACGAATCGCATTGCACGTAAGGAAGTCGTTGATGTCACTTTCGACCCGGATTGCGCCCCACCTGCCCTTTCTGCGCCGTTACGCGCGGGCCGTTACAGGCTCGCAGGCCGCAGGCGACGGGTATGTGGCCGCTGTTCTCGAAGCCCTGATCGAGGACATCAGTCTCTTTCCGGAAGCTTCGAACGACCGGATCAGCCTCTACAAGCTGTTCTGCTCACAGTTCGAAAAGATCTCGATCGACCGCAGCGAAAACACCTCGCCGTTCGCATGGGAGAAGCAGGCCGCCGCCAATCTGTCGCTGATCGCGCCTGTGCCGCGCCAGGCGTTTCTGCTCGTGTCGGTCGAGGGCTTTTCCATCGCCGATGCGGCCGAAGTCATGAGCCTGAGCCAAGCCGAATTTTCAAAGCTGCTGACCCTCGCCTCAGAGGACATCTCGCGCCAGGTCGCAACCGACGTCCTGATCATCGAGGACGAGCCGCTGATCGCGCTCGATATCGAGGATATGGTGACCAGCCTCGGCCACCGCGTAACCGGGATCGCCCGCACCCACGGCGAGGCGCTCGATCTCTACCGCAAGACCTCTCCGAAGATGGTCCTGGCCGACATCCAGCTTGCCGATGGCAGCTCGGGCATCGACGCCGTCAACGAGATCCTCACACAGGCCGCGGTGCCGGTGATCTTCATCACCGCCTTCCCGGAACGGCTGCTGACCGGCAAGCGGCCGGAGCCGGCCTTCCTCGTGACCAAACCGTTCAATCCGGACATGGTGAAGGCGCTGATCAGCCAGGCGCTGTTCTTCGACGAACACGCACGCTCTGCCCGGCGCTAGGTCGGCAACATGCCCCTTATCCAGGAAGCTGCCGTTCCGGCGGCTGGCCGCTGATTTCCTCGACAATGGCGAGAACGATGAGAGAGAGCGGCAGTGCCAGCATGGCTCCGACCGCTCCCCACATCCAGGTCCAGAACACGATCGCCAGGAAGATCAGGAACGGGTTCACCTCGAGTTCGTTGCCGAGGATCGCCGGAATGGCAAGGTTTTCCATCGCAAGGTGAACGACGAAGAAGACCGCGGCCGGCGCCAATGCCAGCCACAGCACCTCGTGCGTCATCAACCCCGCCACCAGCAGGCTCAGTGTCATCGCGGTCACGCCGAGATAAGGAATGAAGCTGGAGACGAAAGCGAACAGGCCCCACAGCGGAGCCATGCCCAGGCCGCCGACAAACGCGATCACCGTCGTCACCAGGCCGAGCGAGAGATAGATCACGCTGGCGATCGAGAAGTATCGCGCCAACGCATCCTCGATGCCGTTCATGATGCGAATGGCGCTGAGCCGCCGCTCACGGCTGGCAAAGGCAAGGATGACGGCCTTCCGCAGTTGCAGCCGCCCGAGCAGGAACAGGCCGAGTGCCGCGAGGAAAATCAGGGTCTGCACCAAGGCGGGCGTCAGCCCGGCTGCGGTGGCGGCAAGCATCGGTCCGGCATTCTTCATGACGGTGTCGGCAATCGCGTCGTTGCCGATGCTGCGCGCGACGGCCAGCCGAAGCCACTCGAACCGATCGATGAACGGCATCACCCGCGCCACCACGCTTTCGGCGAGCTTCGGCGCCTCGGAGGCGAGCGCCGTCAGCGGGCCGAGAAGAGCATTGACGAGCCACGAGAGGCCGGTGACGAAGATGCCCGCCAACAGCAGCCCCCCGAAGATCGGCGGCAGACCGTAACGCGCCAGCCCGTCGGCGGTCCGGCCGAGCACCACGCCGACGACGATCGCCAGCGTGATTGGCAGCAGGATCGTTTCCATGGCGTAGATGCCCGCACATGCGGCAATGGCGAAAAGGCCGATGATGCTCCAGGCGACCATCAGATCGATGCCGTCCCGCCGCGGAGCGGTCGATGGCGCCGCCGTCGCGACTGCGGCCTCCTCCTCGACGATCCGCCGCGCGCGCTTGCGCTGCTGGGCGGCACCCGCCCGCCGCAGCGTGTTCGCGATCATGCCGCGCCGTCCTTCGGCCAGGGCAGCGCGCGGGTCGTTCGCGTTTCCGGTCAACAGATCAGGCCGCTTTTGCTCGGACCCTGCTTGCGGCGCATCGCGTGATTGATCTTGCACGGTCAATGGTGTTCCGGCGGGAAGACATGCAGGGTCAGCGACAACAGGCCGAGCCCCAGGATGATGACGAGCAAGGTATGGGCGACACCTGCAGCGGTGTAGGGAACGAGCCCAAAACCGATCATGACGCCCGCCAGGAGAAGGACACAGACACGGGGCAGCCAGTAGAGCATTGACAGTCCTCCCAATGGTGGCGGCCGGTTTTGGCCTGCTTCTTCGGATCGGACACTTAACGTGCCGGCGCGCCGTTTGGTTCCGCGCATGGGAGCTGGAATGGGAACGAAAAACGCCGCCGGACGACAGTCCGGCGGCGCAGGAATGAGACGACGGGAAATCCCGTAGCGCCGGCCTTAAGCGGCAGCGGCGACGACGATGACTTCGACGAGGTATTCCGGGGTCGCGAGCTTGGCTTCGCCGGTGGCGCGAGCCGGGGTATTGCCCTGCGGTGCCCAGGCGTCCCAGACCGAGTTCATCTTCGGAAAGTCTGCCATGTCGGCGAGCCAGATGGTGGCCGAAAGGATGCGGGTCTTGTCGGTGCCGGCGAGCGCCAGAAGACGGTCGACTTCGGCAAGCGCCTGCTTCGTCTGCGTCACGACATCGTCACCGGCGTTGCCGACCTGGCCAGCGAGGTAGACGGTGTTGTTGTAGACGACGGCCTGGCTCATACGGGGGCCGGTTTCGAAACGCTTGATTTCCATGGACGTGTTCCTGAGGTTGGGCCGGACGATCGGTCCGGCCGAAAAGCGGCTGCCCGCCGCCGAAAGGCGAGAGTTGAAGGCGGCGCGACACCTCTACACCATCATGCCCTCAAGTCAAAGAAGCCGGGAACGATGTCCCGGCTTCCTGTTTCATTGACGCTAGATCGACGAGATCAAGCCGCCTGCTTCTTCTTGGCAAGACGCGCCTTGATGCTCTCGACATCCGCACGCGGCGTCGCTGCAAACAGCGTCTTGGTGTAGCTGTGCTTCGGATCGGCAAAGACCTCGTCGCGGCTGCCGTATTCGACCGCTTCGCCGAAATACATCACCATGACATCGTCAGCGATGTAGCGCACGACCGACAGGTCGTGGCTGATGAAGACGTAGGTGAGCTTCAACTCGTCCTGAAGATCGGCGAGCAGGTTCAGCACCTGTGCCTGGACCGACAGATCGAGCGCCGAGACCGGCTCGTCGAGCACCAGCAGCTTCGGGTTCAGCATCAACGCACGCGCAATGGCGATACGCTGGCGCTGGCCGCCCGAAAACATGTGCGGATAGCGGTTGAAGTGCAGCTCGGTGAGGCCGACCTTCTTCAGCATCGTCATCGCCCGGTCGCGACGTTCGTCGGCCGGCGTGTCGGTGTTGATGACCAGCGGTTCCATCAGGATGTCGCCGATCTTCTGGCGCGGGTTGAGCGAGCCATAGGGGTTCTGGAAGACGATCTGCACCTTGCGGCGCATCTCCGGCGTCATGTCGCCCTTGGAGATATCGATCTTCTTGCCCTCGATCAGGAGGTCGCCCGAGGTTGCCGGATCGATCAGGGTGAGGATGCGGCCGAGCGTAGACTTGCCGCAGCCGCTTTCGCCGACGATCGCCAGCGTCTTGCCCTCTTCGACGGAAAAGCTCACGCCTTTCAGCGCGTGAACCGTCTTTGCCTTTTTGATGAGGCCGCCGGGGATATGATAGTCGCGCACCAGATTGCGCGCTTCGAGGATCACGCTCATTGGGCCGCTCCTTCGTCGACGAAGAGTTCGGAAATCGTCGGGAGACGATCGCCGGTCGCGTTGTCAGGCAGAGCCGCCAGAAGTGCGCGCGTGTAGTTACTCTTCGGGTTTTCGAAGAGCGTCAGCACGTCGGCCTCTTCCATCTTGCGGCCCTTGTACTGCACGACCACCCGGTCGGCAGTCTCGGCGACCACGCCCATGTTGTGCGTGATCATGATCAGGCCCATCTTGTGCTCGGCCTGAAGCTTCATCAGCAAATCGAGGATCTGCTTCTGGATCGTCACGTCGAGCGCTGTCGTCGGCTCGTCGGCAATCAGCAGCTTCGGATTGCAGGCGATCGCGATCGCGATCATCACGCGCTGGCACTGGCCGCCCGACATCTGGTGCGGATAGTGGCCGAGCCGCTCGGCCGGATCGGGAATACCGACCGCCTCGAACAGTTCGATCGCGCGCTTGCGGCGACCGGCCTTGTCGAGGCCCATATGGATGCGCAGCACTTCCTCGATCTGGAAGCCGACGGTGAAGCACGGGTTGAGGCTGGCGATCGGCTCCTGGAAGATCATGGCAATGTCCTTGCCGACGATCTTGCGCTTTTCGCTGGCCGACATGCCCAAGAGGTCGCGACCGTTGAAAGTGAGCTTGTCGGCCGTCACCTTCGCCGTCCAGGGCAGAAGCCCCATGGCGGCCAGCATCGATACGGATTTACCCGAGCCGCTTTCGCCGACGATCGCAAGCACTTCGCCTTCATGGACCTTCATCGATACGCCGTTGACGGCGCGGAAGGGACCGGAGGCCGTCTGGAATTCGACGACCAGGTTTTCGATTTCGAGAAGCGCCATGATCAGGACCTCTTCAGCTTGGGATCGAGCGCATCGCGCAGGCCGTCACCCATCAGGTTGATCGCAAGCACGGTGATCAGGATCGCGATACCCGGAAGGGTCACCACCCACCAGTGGCTGCTGATGAACTCGCGGGCTTCGGCGAGCATCGTGCCCCATTCCGGTGTCGGAGGCTGTGCGCCCATGCCGAGGAAGCCGAGGGCGGCTGCGTCAAGGATCGCGCTCGAGAAGGAGAGCGTCGCCTGGACGATCAGCGGCGCCATGCAGTTCGGCAGGATCGTCTTGAACATCAGACGGCCATGACCGGCGCCGGCCACCTTGGCGGCGACGACATAGTCACGGGTCTTTTCGCTCATGACGGCAGCACGCGTCAGGCGCACGAAGTGCGGCTGGAAGACGAGCGCGATGGCGATCATGGCGTTGACGAGGCCCGGGCCGAGGACTGCGACCAGAACGAGGGCGAGCAGCAGCGACGGGAAGGCGAGGATGATGTCCATCACGCGCATGATGACGGTATCGACCCAGCCACGAAAGTAGCCGGCGATGACGCCAAGTGCGATGCCGCCGACGAGCGACAGGGTCGTGACGATGACACCGACGAACAGCGAGAAGCGCGTGCCGTAGATCAGGCGGGACAGCATGTCGCGGCCGACGGCATCGGTGCCGAGCAGGAATCCGGCGCGGCCGCCTTCCTGCCAGACCGGCGGAACCAGCACCGCGTCGCGGTACTGTGCCACCGGGTCATGCGGTGCGACCCACGGTGCGAAGACCGCGAGCAGAACGAGGAACACAAAGAACACGAGACCGATCACGGCGCCACGGTTCTCGGAGAAGTAATACCAGAATTCGGCCAAACGCGCCCGGCGGGACGGATCGGTCGAAACGGTGCTTGTTGCAGCAGCTTGAGACATGACGCCCTCCTTAGTGCCGGATGCGCGGATTGATGAGACCGTAGAGCAGGTCGACGATCAGGTTGACCAGCATGATCACCGCGGCGATGACGAGCAGGCCGCCCTGGATGACTGCGTAGTCGCGACGCGACACCGAATCCACCATCCACTTGCCGATGCCCGGCCAGGAGAAGATCGTTTCGGTCAGGATCGCGCCGGCGAGCATGACGCCCACCTGCAGGCCGATGGTGGTGACCACCGGGATCATCGCATTGCGCAGCGCATGGACGCCGACGACCCGGAAGGTCGAAAGGCCCTTGGCACGTGCCGTGCGCACGTAGTCTTCGGAGAGAACTTCAAGCATCGCCGAGCGCGTCTGGCGCGCGATGACCGCAAGCGGAATGGTTCCGAGCACGATCGTCGGCAGGATCAGGTGGCTGACGGCCGACTTGAAGGCGCCGGCCTGGCCGGACAGGAGCGAGTCGATCAGCATGAAGCCGGTGACCGGCGGGAAGAAGTACATCAGCGAGATGCGGCCGGAGACCGGCGTCCACTGCAGCATGCCGGAAACGAGCATGATGAGCAGCAGGCCCCACCAGAAGATCGGCATCGAAAAGCCGACGAGTGCCGTGCCCATCATCGCCTGGTCGACGGCCGAGCCGCGCTTGATCGCAGCAATCACGCCGGCCGGAATGCCGAGAATGACCGCAAACAGGATCGCGCAGAGCGAAAGCTCGACGGTTGCCGGGAACAGTTCGAAGAACTGGTCGATGACCGGCTTCTTGGTGACGATTGAGGTGCCGAAGTCACCCTGGAGCACACCCCAGAGATAATCGAGATATTGCACCACGATCGGCCGGTCGAAGCCGAGTGCGTGTGAGATTTCCGCATGTCGCTCCGGCGACATGACGCGCTCGCCCGAAAGCAGCGCGACTGGATCGCCCGGAAGCAGGCGGATGAAGGAGAAGGCGATGATGGAGACGCCGACGAAGGTCGGTATCAGGACAGCCAATCGCCCCAAGAGAAATCGGAACATGTTAAACCCCGCGCCATGTTGCCGCGGCATTGTATCCCGCCGCTGGCACCACCGCATGCTTTCCCACTTAACGGCCAAGCATACAGCAAGTCGAAATGCCACAGCGACCTTTTGCGCTCCAGCAGGAACTCGGGGTCGCTATAGTGGATGCAAAGAGGGGCGCTTGCCCTTGGCAAACGCCCCCTTAAGGATCAGTTAACTAAATTACTCGGTGATGTCCACGCCGTCGAAGGCAAAATCACCAAGCGGGCTCTGAACGAAGCCCTCGACGTTCTTGCGCATCGGCACGACCGAGAGCGAGTGGTCGATCGTGGCCCACGGCGCTTCGCGCTTGAAGACGACCTGCGCCTCTTCGTAGAGCTTGGTGCGCTCTGCCGGATCCGAGGTTTCCTTCGCCTTCTTCACGAGAGCGTCGAATTCCTGGTTGCACCACTGTGCACGGTTGTTGCCGCCGACCGCGTTGCAGCCGAGAAGCGTGTCGAGGAAGTTGTCCGGGTCGCCGTTGTCGCCGGTCCAGCCGAGGATGACGGCACCGTCACGATCCTTCGCCTTGGACTTGTCGAGGTATTCGGCCCACTCGTAGGAGACGATCTCGACCTTGACGCCGATCTTGGCGAAGTCCGACTGCATCAATTCAGCTGCGCGACGGGCGTTCAGCATGTACGGACGCGAAACCGGCATTGCCCAGAGCTTCATCGACAGGTCCTTGACGCCTGCGTCTTCAAGCATCTTCTTGGCGACTTCCGGCTCGTAGGTGTCGTCTTCGATCTTGTCGTTGTAGGACCACATCGTCGGCGGGATCGGGTTGACGGCCGGCTGGGCAGCGCCCTGGAAGACGGCGTCGACGATGGCCTGCTTGTTGATCGCCTTGTTCAGCGCCTTGCGGACTTCCGGCTTGTCAAACGGAGCCTGGGTCGTGTTGTAGGCGAGGTAAGAGACGTTGAGGCCGGCCTGTTCCATGACCTTCAGGTTCGGGTCTGCCTTCATCTTCGAAACGTCGGCAGCGTTCGGGAACGGCATCAGGTGGCATTCGCCAGCCTGGAGCTTCTGGAAGCGAACCGAAGCGTCAGAGGTGATCGCGAAGACGAGGTCGTCGATCTTCTGCTTGCCACCCCAGTAGTCCGGGTTTGCCTTGTAACGGATGACGGCATCCTGCTGGTAAGCAACGAAAGCGAACGGACCGGTGCCGAGCGGCATCTGGTTCATCTGCTCCATCTTGCCGTCAGCCTGCAGCTTGTCGGCGTATTCCTTCGACAGGATCGAAGCAAACGGCATCGCGATGTTGGCGAGGAACGGAGCTTCCTTGCGCGTCAGGGTGAACTTGACGGTCAGGTCGTCGACCTTTTCAACAGACTTGATGACTTCCGGGAAGCCCATGCCGGCTGCGTATTCCCACGAAGCGCCAGCAATGTACTTGTTCCACGGGTTGTCAGCCTTCAGCTGGCGCTCATAGGAGAACACCACGTCGTCGGCAGTGAAGTCACGCGACGGCGTAAAGAACTCGGTGGTCTGGAACTTGACGCCCGGACGCAGCTTGAAGGTGTAGACCAGACCGTCGTCGGAGATCGTCCAGCTTTCGGCGAGACCCGGCTCAACTTCGGTCGTGCCCTTCTTGAACTCGAGCAGGCGGTTGTAAACCGTGTGCGCAGCCGCGTCGAAGGTCGTGCCGGCGGTGTACAGGCCCGGGTCAAAACCCTCTGGCGAACCTTCCGAGCAATAAACGAACGTCTTCGACCAGGCGGAGCCGGCCATCAGCGTGGCAAGCGCCGTCGCTGCAAACAGAGTAGTGAGCTTTTTCATGAGCTTTGCTTCCCAGATTTGTTTTTGTTCTCGTGTTTTCCTGACGCGGAATGCCGTTGCCCCCGGTCAAGGCCGGATGGAACGACATTTGGCGTCGCATTGCAATAAGTCGCCGCAGAAATTTGTCTATGCGAAAAATTCGTCCGCAGGTAGAGCCGGGATATTCGTCCACTGTTTTAGAATCGACTGACAAAACAGTGCACTGCAGCACCGAAACTCCATGGCGTTTTGGCCGCTTTCGCAGGGCCTGCGGCCCGCCCTGCCCGCCCGTCAGCGGCGCGATGCCGGCCCGCGGCAGCCGCCTGCGCTCCTCGGCGAATGCGCGATGGAGAAAGCCGCGGTCATTGGCCGCACGGACCTGCGATTCGGCTTCGACAGCTTTCCGTCAATCCCAAGATACTATGGTAGAAATCCCGAACGGGATTGTGCAATAAAATGTATACAAAACTCGGGGGAGACATTCGACGTGCCCAGACGTCCTTGGGAGGGACCGGCAGCTGCCTTTTACTGCTTTCAGTCGTTCGGCAGGCTTGCCGGGGGACGGGCATGACTCTGCCTGCCTGCAATACCGGCAACGCACATTGCCGATTGATCGCTGCGGCGCGCGGGATAAACTGCCGCGCGACGATAAGGGGATAGCCAGTCCGTGGCGGCTTTGCTGGAAAATCACAGGCGATACGACCTTCGCGACGAGCTAGAGAAGGCGCTGAACCGCGTCGATTTCTTCCGCATTTTTCATACGATGGCATTGCGCTTCGGCTTCAGCCATTTCGGCATCCTGCAGCTCGGCAACGAGAACGACGCCTGCATGCTGTCCACCCGCCTGGTGCTGCACGACCTGCCCTCCGGGCTCGCGGAAGAATACGACAAGCGCCATCGCTTCGGCGACTCCGTGTTCTACAAGACATTGCACCGCTCGGCGATCTCGTCGGTCTGGCGGGCGGACGACCCCGGCTGCGACGCCGGGCAGAACCTGCTGGTGCAGCTCGGCTTCGAACTGCTCGTCAGCGTGCCGGTGCACGCAGCCTCGACCGGCGCGCGCTACGCCGTGCTCTTTCTCGGAGACGGGGAGGATATCGGCCGGGCCGAGCATGTCGCGCTCGCCTATGACGCGATCGCCGCCTTCGACTATTTCTATCGCATCGCGCTTGCCAACAAGGCCGGGATGGGACTGACGCCGCGCGAAACCGAAATCCTCAAATGGATCTCGCACGGCAAGACGGCAAGCGAGATCGCGCTCATCGTTTCGGTGTCTGAGCACACGGTGAACTCACACACCGCAACGATCCTGAAGAAACTCGACGTCGTCAATCGCACCCAGATGGTGGCGAAGGCAATCCGAGAGCAGATCATCCAGTAGCAGCCGATGCGTGGCCGCGTTTCGCACCGCCACGCCCAACGAACGGGACGCCCGCCATCAGCAAGGGTATTCGGTCATGACGCGAAAAGCACACATCCTGCTCGTTGACGACGACCCGGCAGAAAACCTGATCCTGCGCGCGCTCATCCGCAAGGTGAGCAGCATCGACATCGAGCTGCACTACTGCCAGACGATGGACGATGCGCTCGAATTCCTGCGCTCGGGCAAACCGGTGTCGATGATCCTGCTCGACAACCGCCTGCGGCCGCAGCTCGATTTCCGCGAGACGGTCCCAGCCCTCCGGCACCAGGGCTATATCGGCCCGATCGGCGTGATCTCAGCGTCGCTCGCCGATGCCTATTTTCAGAATCTGGAGGATTACGGCGCCGATTTCCGCATCGACAAGGCTGAAATCGACCCGACTGCGATCGACTTCATATTGCGGGAATATCTACCGCAGGAATGACACCCGGCGGCACGTCAGCCGCCAGGCCATGCCGCGCGATGTGCGCGGCGGTGTTCGGAGATATCAGGCAGCCGAGGTCTGCGGACGCTTGGTTTCTTCCAGGCCAAGCAGGAAGTTGATCTGCGGGCGGGCTTTGACGAGGTCGTCGATCGTGTAGCCCTGCAGCACTTCGAAGAAGGCGTTCAGCGCCTTGCGCAGCGCCGAGTTCAGGCCGCAGCTGTCGACGAGCGGGCATTCGATCTCACCCGCTTCGAAGCATTCCGCCATCGCGAAACTGTCTTCCGTCACCTTGACGACGTCGAACAGCGTGATCGCCGAGGCAGGCTTCGGCAGGCGTACGCCGCCGTTGCGGCCACGCACGGTTTCAACGAGGCCGGCCTTGGTCAGCGGCTGCAAGATCTTGAAGAGAAACAACTCGGAAACGCCATAGGCCCTGGCGATTTCGGGAATGCGGCTGAGCTTTTCCCCGTTGGCGGCGCAGTACATCAACATGCGAACCGCGTAGTTCGTTTGCTTCGTCAGACGCATCATTCACTCCGGCATCGAGAGGTTCACGAACTCATCATATAGGACGGATCGTAGTTTGGAACAATTCCAAAAAGCCAGAAAAGTCACTTCTTGTTGAGCGTTTACGGTTTCCTGATTGACTGATTGCGGCGCCCCGGTCAGAAAGATGAGGAATTTTGTTAACTTAGCTCAAACGAGAAAATGGAGGAAGCGATGTCCGTTTCAAGAGCAGCGATGGGCGTTCTGTCCCTGACCGCAACCCTGCTGGCAACGAGCGCCGCCTGGGCCGATGGTGAAGTCAATATCTACTCGTACCGGCAGCCCGACCTGATCAAGCCGCTGCTCGACGCCTTCACCAAGGAAACCGGCATCACCACCAATGTGCTCTTCCTCGACAAGGGTCTCGTCGAGCGCATCCAGGCCGAAGGCGCCAACTCGCCGGCCGACGTGATCCTGACCGTCGACATCAGCCGCCTGACCGAGGCGAAGGATGCGGGCGTCACCCAGCCTGTTGTCAACGAGACGATCAACAAGGACATCCCGGCGCATTTCCGCGATCCTGAGGGCAACTGGTTCGGCCTGACCACCCGCGGTCGCGTCGTCTATGCTTCCAAGGAGCGCGTCGCGCAGGATGACATCACCTATGAAGAGCTTGCCGACCCCAAGTGGAAGGGCAAGATCTGCACCCGCGACGGCCAGCACTCCTACAACATCGGCCTCTTCGCCTCGATGATCGCCCACCATGGCGAAGCCGAGACCGAGAAGTGGCTGACAGGCCTGAAGAACAACCTCGCCAAGAAGCCTGACGGTGGCGACCGCGACCAGGCCAAGGCGATTCTCGCCGGCGAATGCGACCTGGCACTCGGCAACACCTACTATGTCGGTCTGATGATGACCAACGAGAAGGAGCCGGAACAGAAGGATTGGGCAGCGGCCATCAAGGTGCTCTTCCCGAACGCCAAGGACCGCGGCACGCACGTCAACATTTCGGGCATGGCGCTCGCCAAGAACTCCCCGAACAAGGACAATGCGCTGAAGCTGATGGAATTCCTGTCGGAAGGCGAAGCCCAGAAGATCTACGCCGAGCAGGTGTTCGAGTATCCGGTTCTGCCGGGCGCCGAGCCGTCTGACGTCGTCAAGTCCTTCGGCACGATCAAGCCGGACGAACTGCCGCTTGCCGACATCGCGGCGAACCGCAAGAAGGCTTCGGAACTGGTCGACAAGGTCGGCTACAACGACGGTCCGCAGGACTGATCACAGATCCAGCAACTGCATCATGAGAACAGCGGGCCGTTGGCCCGCTGTTTTCGTTTCTGAATATCAGACGTGGCAGATTCATTGCGCCTTGGCGCGCAACTCGGCGGCATAGTCGAGGATCGCCTTGCGCCGCTCCGGCGTGCCGGGATGTGTCGACAGGATGCTGGTGTCGCCATGATCGCCGAGCTTCTCTTCGAGCAGATCAAAGAAGCGGGCAATCGCCGTCGGGTCCCGGCCCGCCTTCTCCATCAACTCGACCGAGTGCCTGTCCGCAGCACTTTCCGCGCCACGGGAGTAGGACAGCGACAAAAGACCGGCGCCCTGAACCAGGACATCTTCGGCACCCGAACCGATGTCGCCGCCGATCATCATGATGAGGCCGGCAACGCCTGCCGCGCGGTAGATCTGGCGCAGGCTATGCTCGAGTTCGACATGGCCGATCTCGTGCGCGAGCACGCCGACGATCATTTCCGTGTCATCGCCGGCAAGCTCCACCAGTTCGTCCGTGACGACAAGCGTGCCATCCGGCAGCGCAAACGCATTTGGCCCGATCACCCCGCCTTGCCGGAAGTGAAGCGTGTAGCCGGCCTCGCCGCGCCCGGATTGGACTGCGATAGCACTGAACCCCTCGCGAATCCTGCCCTGCCTTTCGACCGCCAGTTGGGTCGGAGCAAACAGGGTCTTGTCCATTGTTTCCATCGTGCCCGCCGACATCAGCTCCGGCACGATCGGCGGCGTGACCAGAACCGCGATCTCAACGAGCGCAGGTACCGCGTAGCGATAGATGGCGACGATACAAAGCACGGTCGCGACCACCACGGCAATGAGACGCGGTCGGAACCGCTCCCATTCGTGGACATGGTTGACCCGACCCTTCAGCCTAAGGAAACGGTCGATGGCCTCGTTATCTGGCGTATCGAACAAGGAACCGTCGGCAAATTCCACTCGACGCGGAACCGCGCCGACACGATCGGAAATAGCGACGGCCGCAAGGGGGCCGCTTGTAAGCTCGGCGCCCACCCCGTCCAGGGCCTTCAGGCGTCCGCCCTCTTCCACCAGCAGTGCAGGCTCCGACCGGCTCGAGCCGGCCGGATGCCATTCGCCGCAGGCGATCTCGACACTGCTAGAAGCCAAAATCGAACCCTTCGAAATCCATGAACTCGGCGCCAACCGCGGACGATTGCGCTTCTATCTCGCTCATCAGCGTTCCGACGGCTCCGACTACGGTCACGCCGGTCAGTGCCCATTTGTAGCGCGCCATGCGCACGGCCGCCCATGGGCGCAACAGGCCCAGCGAGACGATCGTCGCGAGAAGGTTGGTGATGGCGATCAAGGTGTAGCGGCCACGCGACAGCCGGCTGGAGAACCTGTGTTTCCCGTCAAAGACCGTCGCGTTCCAGACTGCGTTGCGCACGGCTGCGCTGTAAAACAACGCGACGACCCCGTAGAGCGACGCCGTCACCACATAGCCGGCGACAATGACGATCCAGTGCCAGATCTGGATGTCGGCTGGATCAAAGGCTGTCGATTCAAACAACTGTGGTGCGGCGCGCAGTGTTCCCATCACAATCGCGGTGACGACAAGGGTGATGGCCAAAGCCAGTCCTATGGCAAGAAACAGGCCGCGATAGAGAGGGCCGAATGCCGGGTTGGTTTCGAACGCCTTTCCACCGAAGCACATGTTCGATCCGACGTAGCGCCCGACCCAACGGCTGGCGAGCGGTGCCAGCAATCCCGCCGTGATAACGGTCAGAAAACCGCCGAGAATGAAGGCCTTGAAGGCACCACCGGAGCCGCCGACGAAATCGAAGCGCACGTTGCGGTAGCTCGTCACCCTTGCGCTGAAGCGCAAGCCCCGCGCCACGAGCCAGGGAATGAAGAACAGCGAGAGCAGGATAAGGATGATGCCGGCGATCGGAACGAATGTCAGCAGCAGGTTGTAGACGATCAGATAGCTGAAAACGATGACCCGCCCGATCAGGATCTGCTTGCCCTTGGCGTGGTACTCAAAGGCACGGCCGAGCAGAACCGTGTTGCCGTAGAAATAGCGGTTGCGCCGAACCTTTGCCCAGGCCGAATAGATGCCAAGCGTCACGATCGTCAAAAGCACGTTGACGATCCAGATGCCGAAATACTCCTTGCCGCTTCCCATGAAGGCGAAACGGTGAAAATCGCTCGGAGCGTCGCGCGCCGGAGCTGCTTGAAACGATGCCGCTTCAGCTACCACCATGATATCCCTCTCGATCACGTGCGGCCGTACTTGGAAAAGCGTTGCGGCCGCGTTTCAACAGCATGAAATCATTCAAAAACGCGCCATGCGCGCCCCCGCCTGCAAGGCCTTCCGCAATAGAACGTCCGGCGTGCGATCGATATTCGCAACCGCTCGGCCCGATTCTCAAATTAGTTGTGGCGCAACACGGAATGCAACAAAAAAGGGCCTCCCGAAGGAGGCCCCGAGGCGGGAGGATCGTTATCCCGTTGTTACTTCATCGTCGGCATGACGAACTCGGCACCGTCCTTGATGCCCGAGGGCCAACGCTCGGTGATGGTCTTGGTGCGGGTCCAGAACTTGATCGAGTCCGGGCCGTGCTGGTTGAGGTCGCCGAAGGACGAGGACTTCCAGCCGCCGAACGAGTGGTAGGCGAGCGGAACCGGGATCGGAACGTTGACGCCGACCATGCCGATGTTGATGCGCGAGGCGAAATCGCGGGCAGCGTCACCGTCGCGGGTGTAGATCGCGACGCCGTTGCCGTATTCGTGCTTCATCGGCAGATCGAGGGCTTCCTCGTAGGTCTTGGCGCGGACGACCGAGAGAACCGGTCCGAAGATTTCCGTCTTGTAGATGTCCATGTCCGGCGTGACATTGTCGAACAGGCAGCCGCCGATGAAGTGGCCCTGCTCATAGCCTTGCAGCTTGAAATCGCGGCCGTCGACCACGAGCTTGGCGCCCTGCTCGACACCGCTGTCGATCAGGTTGCGGATACGCTGTTCGGCCTCCTTGGTGACAACCGGGCCCATGTCGGCCTTCTCGTCGGTGTACGGGCCGATGCGCAGGCTTTCGACCATCGGCGTCAGCTTGCTGATCAGGCGGTTGGCGGTTTCCTCACCGACCGGAACGGCAACCGAGATCGCCATGCAGCGCTCGCCGGCCGAACCGTAGCCGGCGCCCATCAGGGCGTTGGCGGCCTGGTCGAGATCGGCATCCGGCATGATGATCATATGGTTCTTGGCGCCGCCGAAGCACTGGGCGCGCTTGCCGTTCATGGCAGCCGTGCCATAGACGTAGCGGGCAATCGGGGTCGAGCCGACGAAGGAGACGGCGGCGATATCCGGATGCGTCAGGATCGCGTCGACCGCACCCTTGTCACCGTTGACGACGTTGAGGATGCCCGCCGGCAAGCCGGCTTCGATCATCAGTTCGGCAAGGCGGATCGGAACGGACGGATCACGCTCGGACGGCTTCAGGATGAAGGCGTTGCCGCAGGCGATGGCCGGGGCAAACATCCACATCGGGATCATCGCCGGGAAGTTGAACGGGGTGATGCCAGCGCCGATGCCGACGGCCTGGCGGATCGAGTACATGTCGATGCCGGGGCCGGCGCCTTCGGTGAACTCGCTCTTCTGCAGATGCGGAATGCCGATGACGAATTCGCAGACTTCGAGACCGCGGATAAGGTCACCCTTGGCGTCTTCGATCGTCTTGCCGTGCTCGCGCGACAGGATCTCGGCGAGCTCGTTCATGTTGGCGTTCAGAAGTTCGACGAACTTCATGAAGACGCGGGCGCGGCGCTGCGGGTTGGTGGCCGCCCACTTCGGCTGCGCTGCCTTGGCGCTTTCGACGGCTGCCGAAAGTTCCGCGTCGCTTGCGAGCGCCACGGTGCCCTGCACTTCGCCCGTTGCAGGGTTGAAGATGTTGCTAACGCGACCGCTCTTGCCGGCAACGCGCTTGCCATCGATGAAATGACCGAGTTCGTACATGAATGGTTTCCTCCAGACCTTGATTGTGGCGGCATGATCGCACTACGATTTAAACAAATCAATTTCCGATATTCAGCAACCGTTGTGCAAAAATTAAAGTCCAACGACCGCAACAGGGGCTCAACACCATGAACTGGGACGATGTCAGAATGTTTCTAGCCGTGGCGCGGACCGGACAGATCCTGGCGGCATCCAAGCGGCTGGGCGTCAACCACGCCACGCTCAGCCGTCGGGTGACTGCGCTGGAAGAGGCGATGAAAACGCGGCTGCTGGTGCGCCGGCCGAACGGCTGCGAGCTGACCGCCGAGGGTGAAATCTTCCTCAGTGCTGCCGAGCGGATGGAGACAGAGATGCTGGCGGCGCAGTCGCAGATCGGCCGGATAGATACGGCGATCGCCGGCACGGTGCGGATCGGCGCGCCCGACGGCTTCGGCGTCTCTTTCCTCGCGCCCCGCCTCGGAAGGCTGACCGCCCGATACCCGGAACTGAAGCTGCAGTTGGTGCCGGTCCCCCGCTCCTTCTCGCTGTCGCAGCGCGAGGCCGATATCGCGATCACCATCGAGCGGCCGGAACAGGGCCGGCTCGTGTCTTCGAAACTCACCGACTATACGCTCGGCCTCTACGCCTCGGCCGACTATCTCGAAAGACACGGTACGCCGCAGACGATCGACGATCTGAAGGGACACCGCCGCATCGGCTACGTCGAGGACCTGATCTTCACGCCGTCGCTGAATTTCTCAGCCGAGATCATGCGCAGCTGGGACGCGTCCTTCGAGATCTCCAGCGCCACCGGCCAGACGGAGGCGGTGCGCTCCAGCGCCGGTATCGGCATCCTGCACAACTACATTGCCCGCCATGCGCCGGAGCTGAAACGCATCCTGCCGGAAACGACCATTCGCCGCGCCTACTGGACCACCTATCACGAGAGCGCCCGCGATCTCGTGCGCGTGCGCACCGTCGTCGCCTTCCTGCAGGAACTGGTGACGGCGGAGCACCAAATCTTCGTCTGAGATATCAGGCGCCCAGGCACGCTCCTCGCGAGCGAACCCGGTCGAGGCAGATATTTAAAGGGAAATCCCGGCTTCGCGCAGACCGTCTATCAGCCGCGGAATGATGGCCGGATCCTGGTAGGGCATCGCCCGCTTGAAGTGGTCGATGGAAAAGTCCGGATTGACCTCGAATACCTCGTGCCAATAGCGCCGCGCTTCCTCATGACGTCCGGTACGACCATAGAGACAGGCGAGATAGAAGCGCGTCATGTCCGACCGCGGCGCCAAGGCCAGGCGCCGCTTGAAGGCGATCTCGGCTTCATCGAAGCGGCCGAGATTGAGCAAGGTCCGGCCAAGGAAATGCAGCGCCAGGTCGAACTGCGGATCGAGCCGGTGGGCGCGGGTGTAGAAGGGCAAGGCCTCCTCGAACTGGCCGAGAAAATCCCTGATCGTGCCAAGCTGCGTGTGGCCGCCGGCGGAGTTCGGGTCGAGTTCGATCGTGCGCTGGGCGGCCCGCTCGGCCTCGTCGAAGCGGCGCTTCCAGCAGAGCGCTATCGCGAGCGCGTGATGGCCGTGAGGTTCATGCTCGTCGGTCTCTACGGCCTTCCGCGCAAGCTTGAGGGCGCGCTCGATATTGTCGACGGTGCCACCGTTCCACCGATTGATGTAGTCGGTCATCGCGATGATCGCGAGCGACGCGTAGGCTGCAGCAAGCTCCGGGTCGATGACGATCGCCCGTTCGAGCATGCTGCGCGCTTCCGCCGATGACACCGCGTCGAACCGCAGGATCGCCTGGCGCGACCGCACGAGCAGATCGTAGGCCTCCGGAGCGACCTTGCCGCGCCCCTCGCGCCGCTCCGTCTCGCCAGCCGTCAGCTTCACCTTGAGCGCCGTCACGATGGTGCGCGTCACCTCGTCCTGGACTTCAAAGATATCCTCGATGCCGCGATCGTAGCGCTCGGCCCAGAGATGGCCCCCGGTGGTTCCGTCGATCATCTGGGCGTTGATGCGAATACGGTTGGCGGCGCGGCGCACGCTGCCTTCGAGCACGTAGCGAACGCCGAGATCGCGGCTGACCTGACGGATATCCGCCGACTTGCCCTTGTAGGCAAAGGAGGAATTGCGGGCGATGACGAAGAGACCGGAGACCTTGGAGAGATCGGTGATAATGTCCTCGGTAATGCCGTCGGCGAAATAGCCCTGCTCCGGATCGCCGGACATGTTGTCGAAGGGCAGCACGGCGATCGACGGTCGGCTCGGAAGTTGCGGCGGGGCCTCGGCGGCGACCCTAATCGGCGCGTCGGCATATTCGTCCGGCGACCAGCTCCAGATATGCACCGGCCGCTCGATGTTCTTGACCTCGTGGTGGCCGTTGTCGACGAAATCAAGCTCAATGCGGCCGTGCACATATTCGTGCACTCCATCGGAAATCGCCACGCCGCCGGGCCTGGCGAGCGCTTCGATCCGGGCGGCGACATTGACGCCATCGCCGTAAAGGTCGCTGTCGGCGACCATGATGTCGCCCATGTTGACGCCGACGCGCAGCACGATCTGCTGATCGTGGGGCACGTCCGCATTGGCTA
The DNA here is from genome assembly GCF_000799055.1 of Ensifer sp. ZNC0028. Classification (NCBI taxonomy): domain Bacteria; kingdom Pseudomonadati; phylum Pseudomonadota; class Alphaproteobacteria; order Hyphomicrobiales; family Rhizobiaceae; genus Ensifer; species Ensifer sp. ZNC0028. The sequence continues at coordinate 23,312 of NZ_JTLA01000070.1, read as the reverse complement.
GGAACATCGCCCGCTGCAAGGCGGCGGCGCATTCGACCGCGTTGACGGCGCTCGAAAACTCCACGAGCACGCCATCGCCCGTCCGCTTGAACACCCGGCCTTGGTGGGTTTCGACGAGCGGTTCCAGCACTTGGCTCCACCGCGCCATCAATTGTGTATAGGTGGTCTTCTCGTCTCGCTCCATCAGCCGGCTGTAGCCGACGACATCGGCAGCCAGGATGGCGGCAAGCCGCCGTGTGATGGATTCTTTGGCCATGGATTGCGACGCCTTACTGGGAATCCTCTTGGCCAAATTTTACCGGCGGATGGGTCTCGTGTCTATTCGAACCGGATCCGCCCAACGCCCAAATACTAGCCCGAATTGGGTATCTCGACGACAGGAACCCGGCGCGCTGGTCCGACGTTGCTTTCACAGGGAAGAGAGCTGCTTGCTCAAGGCGATGGCTCCGACACGCCGGTCGCAGTCGGCACGCGCTCACGCTTCGACAAAGGAGTATGGAAGGATGCTTGTGTCCATGCCGGGCCGGCCGATCCTGCCGGGTGAACTCACCAAGATCGACGATGTCTTCAAGGAAGCGCTGCGCGAGCGAGAACCTTCGCGCCAGTCGGCAGAGGCATCGGCGCTCGCTGCCCGGCTCATCGAACTTTATCAGAACGGCGTACAGGATATCGTGGCGCTCAGAGCCCTGGCCAAGCTGTTCTGACCAAGCAAGGCGCCCTGCAAGTCTCTATACCGGTGGAATAGGGAAGAAATGGTACGGTTGGTGGGAATCGAACCTACGACCTCAGGTGCCACAAACCTGCGCTCTAACCAACTGAGCTACAACCGCACATAAAGCGACATCAGTCGCTTGGCGGCTCACATACGGAGACTTCCGTCGCTTTGCAAGCCTTAACTTGAGATTATCCTGGAAAAAATCCGGATGGCAAGCCATCCGGATTCTTGGTTTTGGGCGCAGATGGCAGAATTGGGCGACAGCAATCTGTCGCCGTTGTTCAGCCAGCGCGGTAGGCTGTGTTTAGACCTTCTTGAAGGACGACATCGCCTTTTCAGCGGCGTCCTTGCCCGGCTTGGCGACATTTTCGGCAACCTTCTTGGTCGCTTCCTGCATCGACTTCGCCTGCTCGACGGCGAGTTCGGCCTGCTTGCGGACAAAGCTCGTCTGCAGTTCGACGAACTCCGACAGCGACTTCACGCCGAGCAGCGCTTCCATGTGCGACAGCGAATTTTCAGCATTGGTGCGCAGTGCGTCGATGGCCTTGAGACCGAGTTCGACGGAGCCGGTCTGGGCGCTTTCGAGCGTTGCCTCGACGGTCTTCGTTGCCTCTTCGGCAGCGGTCTTCATCTTGGCATAGGCTTCCTTCGACTGGACGGCACCCTTTTCCGCGAAGTCGCGGAAGCTGTCGGTGAACTTCGCCGGGTCGAAAGAGGAAAGGGAAAATACGTCGTCGGTCTTCTTGGTAGCCATGAAAGCGCTCCTTGGTGTCTGGCCCTCTTCAGAGGCGCCGTTGATTGATGCGCATTATATAAACTACTTGCTTGTGCATTGCAATAAAATTGTGCAGTGCACAAAATCCGGAGAATTAACCTTTCGCGCCGAAAGCCGTGACGAAGCTCCGGCCCTCGCTGGACCCTTGCGGGCCTGCCGGGTATTAATAGAGTGTTAACCCGCAAGCGATCCGTCAATAGGCCCCATTTATGCCCGCGAGACAGTATCCCTTCATTGATATCGCCGTGCATGCGCGGGTGCGGGAGCATTTTGCCCGCGGCGACGCGGCGATCCTGTTTTCGCGGGACTTCGCACGCATTCTCTGGGCCAACGACCAGGGCGCGGCCTTTTTCGGCGCCGGTTCGATCTATGATTTCATCGATGCAGGACCGGACCAGGGCGACCTGTCGCTGCGTCAGCTCAAGGCCGCGGGAGCGCAGCTCGTGCGCGCCGGCGACCGGCGCCAGCTTTCCATCCGCAAGTTCTCGGGCTTCCGCGGCACGCCGCTCAACGTGAGCGTGGAGATGATCCGCGTGCGCCCGGACGAGGACGCCGTACTCTTTACCGCACCGCATTCTGGCGCGCCGCTGTCGCTTGAGGATCGCGCTGCACGCATGATCGCCGGCCTGGACGGGCCGGACACCCACATGGCCGTTCTCGACGGCAACGGCGGCATCATCGCGCACTCGCCGGGCTTCATCGATCTCGGCATGTCGGACGAGACGCGCAAGCAGCTCGTCGACGCCGTCGGCCGGGACCATGACTGGCTGATCAAGCGCCCGGTCGCAACGCGGAAAGGGCACCTGCCGGCCGCGGTCGGCAAGATCGCCGACGAGCCGTCGCTGCACCTGCTCTTTGCTGTCGAGACCATTCTCGGCACGCTCGATCCGGACGAAGAGACTGAGGCTGCGCAAGCGTTGCCGGTCCTGCCGCCGGCCAGGGAACTGGAGCCGACCGCAGAGACACCCGCCCCCATTTCAGCGGTTCCGGAGGCAACGGTTCCTGAGGCGGCGGCGCCAGAGGCAGCGGACACCGTCGAACCGGCCGAAGCGCTGGATGAAAGCGCTATACCAGCCGAAGACGCTGCCCCGGCCGACGCATTCGAACAGGTGGAGCCTGCCGAAGCTGATGCCGCGCAGGACGATGGCGACCTTGAGAACGCAGACGTCGACGTCGCTGCAGACGAGGTCGTTCTGCCGGAAGAACCGGAGGCGGTTGCCGCTGCAGATCCGCAGGCGCTTGTGGCTGCAGATGCGGACATTACGGTGCTGGGCGCGGAGCCAACGGAAGAGGACGGCGAACAGGCGCCTGCGGTCGCGACCGACGTGACCGCGGCCGAGACGCCGGCCGCCGCCGAAATTTCGTTGACGGAAGAGGTCGTTCGCGAGGTCGAGACGATCGAGGCCGCCAAGACCGCCCCGTCCGAACAGGCCGACTTCGCGTTCGTGCCCGGTGCTCGCGCGGTGCGCTTCGTCTGGAAGATCGACGCCGAAGGCCGCTTCAGCGAGATCTCCGAGGAATTCGCCACCGCCGTCGGCCCGCGCGCCGCCGATGTGATCGGAACCACCTTCAATGAAGTGGCGGCACGCTACGGCCTCGATCCTGACCAGAAGATCGGCGCGCTGCTGCAGCGCCGCGACACCTGGTCGGGCAAGACGATTTTCTGGCCCGTGCAGGGCACGAGCCTCAAGGTTCCGGTCGATCTGGCGGCGCTGCCCACCTACTCGCGCTCCCGCGAATTCGACGGCTTCCGCGGTTTCGGCATCGTGCGTCTTGCCGATGCCGTCGAAGACGAACACGCCAACGGCCTGACATTCGACGCCGCAACGGACATGGCGGAGGAACCGGACGCGGAAGCGACGTTGCCGGAAGATCACGCGCATCTTCCAGCTACCGGCTCCGAGATCGAGGAACGGCCCTCAGACGAGGTGCAGGTCGTCGAACAGCCGTCGTCAGAAGCGGAAGCCGAACCTGCCGCAACGGTGCAGGGTCACGACGCGACCCAAGACCAAGCCCTCTCCACCCGTGTGGATGAGGCAGAGCCGGACCACGCGGCCGAAGTCGCCTCGGATGAACACGACGCGGCACCGGAGGATCCCTTCCAGGGAGAGCGCCCTGCCCTGCAGCTGGTCGATACGACCGAGCCTCCAGCCTCCGACAAGATCGTCGAACTCGAGAAACATCGCGCCGCAACCGCGCTAACGCGCGGCGAACAGGCGGCGTTCCGCGAAATCGCGCGGCAACTGGGCGAGCATTTCGGCAAGCCGACGGAAACCGCGCCGGTCGAGGAAAACGACGCGCCGGCCGATGCGAGCACACCCTTGCCGGTGGACGCGCACGAAACCGTCTCGTCCTCGACGCCAGCGGCAGAAGAGCAGCCTGGCGCGGAAGAAACCGAAGCGGAGACCGACGACGGGGTGGCCGAGGACGAGCAGGCGAGCGTGCATCTCCAGCCGCAAGCGGCCGATATCGGCCTCAGCGGCGAGATCCTCGACAGCCTGCCGATCGGCATGCTTGTGCATCGCGGTGAAGAACTGCTGCACGCCAATCCGGAATTCCTGCGGCTCACCGCCTATGGCGACCTCGACGACTTCGTCCAGGAAGGCGGCCTCGACGCGCTCTTTGCCAACGGCGAAGAGGCGACCGACCAGGAACCCGACGGCACGATGATGCTGATCCGCAAGGACGGCCAGATGCGTCCGGTCACCGCACGCCTGCACACGATCCGCTGGGACGGCCGGAGCGCGCTGATGCTGGCGCTGACGCCGGCAGCCGCGAACATGCCATCAAGCAAGCTCGACCAGGCCATCGCCGATGACGACGTCGATCGCCTGAAGACGGAAATCGACGAGCTGAAATCGATCCTCGAAACCGCGACGGACGGCGTCGTCGTTCTCGGCCATGACGGCGACATCCGCTCGATGAACCGCTCGGCAAGCGCGCTCTTCAACTATGACGAGGGCGAGATCCGCGGCAAACCTTTCGCCGCGCTCTTCGCCCACGAAAGCCAGAAGGCAGTCATCGACTACCTGCACGGGCTTTCCGGCCACGGTGTCGCGAGTGTTCTGAACGACGGACGCGAGGTGATCGGCCGTGAAGCGAACGGCGGCTTCATTCCGCTGTTCATGACCATCGGGCGGCTTTCGGCCTCCAACGGCTTTTGCGCCGTCATCCGCGACATCACGCAGTGGAAGCGCACGGAAGAGGAACTCCGCAACGCGAAGCGCGCCGCGGAAACGGCCAATGCCCACAAGACCGAGTTTCTCGCTCGCGTCAGCCACGAAATCCGCACGCCGCTCAACGCGATCATCGGCTTTTCCGACATGATGGCGAGCGAGCATTTCGGCCCGGTCGGCCACCCGCGCTACATCGAATATGCCGGCGACATCGGCCGATCCGGTCGCCACGTGCTCGATATCGTCAACGATCTGCTCGACATCTCGAAGATCGAGGCCGGCGAAATGGAGCTCGACTTCGGCGCCGTGGAGATCAACGACGCGGTCTCGGAAGCCGTGTCGCTCGTCCAGCCGCAGGCCAACAGCCAGCGCGTCATCATCCGCACCTCGCTGTCGGCGGCGGTGCCCAACGTCGTTGCCGACGGCCGGTCGATCAAGCAGATCGCGCTCAACATTCTGGCGAATGCCATCCGCTTCACGCCCTCGGGTGGCCAGATCGTGGTGTCGACCTCCTACGAGGCCAATGGCAGCGTCATGCTGCGGATCCGCGATACCGGCGTCGGCATGACCCGCGGCGAACTGGACCAGGCGATGAAACCGTTCCGGCAGGTGACGACGGGCGCGCGCAAGCGTGGCGACGGCACCGGGCTCGGCCTGCCTCTGACCAAGGCGATGGCAGAGGCGAACCGCGCCCACTTCTCGATCACCTCGGCGCCGAACGAGGGAACGCTGGTGGAAATTTCCTTCCCGTCACAACGCGTCTTGGCGAACTGAGGCCGGATGCTATAAGGAAATGTTGACTTGTGGTGGCCAGTTTGCTGGCCGCCACTGGCCATGTCCTGCCGTCATGCCGCGGAATCGATCGATTGCAGTCCACATCTCAGAGCATCAAGCGCCGCCATGCGCGTGCCGGAACCGGTCTTTCGCATCCCCTGCTGGCGACCTGGGCCGGATTGACATCGCTCATCGTGCTGATGCCGATCGTCGCGATCGCCTGGCTGGCGATCTCGGGCGGCGGCGGCGACTGGCCGCATCTGATGCAGAACGTCATTCCGCGCGCCACCGGGCGCACGCTGCTCTTGATCTCGCTGACGGGTGCCGCGACCGCCTTCGTCGGCATTCTCACCGCCTGGCTTGTCGCGAGCTGCGAGTTTCCGCTGCGACGCTTCCTGTCAGCCGCTCTGGTCTTGCCCCTCGCAATCCCCGCCTATCTCGCGGCCTATGCATTCGGTGAGCTTTTCACCTTTACCGGGCCGGTGCAGGGACTGATCCGCGCGATCTTCGGCTTCAAGACGAGCCGTGACTACTGGTTTCCGGATATCCGCTCGCTCGGCGGCGCCGTGCTGGTGCTGAGCTCGGTTCTCTATCCCTATATCTATCTCGCCTGCCGCTCGATGTTCCTGATGCAGGGGCGTGCCGCCGCCGATGTCGCGCGCACGCTCGGTGCCGGGCCGCTCAAGGTCTTCTTCCGCATCCAGATCCCGATGGCCCGCCCGGCCATCATGATCGGCCTGACGCTGGTGGCGATGGAAACTCTGAACGACATCGGTGCGGTCGAATTCCTCGGCGTGCAGACGCTGACCTTCTCGATCTTCGACACCTGGCTCAACCGCGGCAGCCTTGCGGGCGCTGCACAGATCGCCTGCATCATGCTGGTCTTCGTCATCGGCCTGATGATGATCGAGCGGGCCGCGCGTCGGCGCCAGCGCTTCTCCAGCCAGAAGACGACATCCGCCGTCCACGACGCCGCCCGGCTCGCGCTGTCCGGCTGGAAGAAGTGGGCCGCCATGGTCGCCTGCCTGCTGCCGGTGCTTTCAGGCTTTGCCGTTCCCGTGCTGATCCTCGGCAATTTTGCGCTCAAGCGCATTGACCAGTTCATCGAGCCGCGGCTGCTCAACGCGCTGTTCCACAGCATCCTCGTTTCGGGCGCCACCGCAACGGTTACCGTTCTGCTTGGTTTCGTGCTCGCCTATGCGGCGCGCACGGGACATTCGCGGGTGAGCGACATCGCCGGGCGCCTCGCCTCCTTCGGCTATGGCGTGCCAGGCACCGTTCTTGCGATCGGCGTGCTCTTCCCACTGGCCGCTCTCGACAACATCATCGATGCCGGCATGCGCGATACGTTCGGTGTTTCCACTGGGCTGATGATGACCGGCACCGGTTTTGCGATCATCTACGCCTGCAGCGTGCGCTTCCTCACCATGGCCGAGGGCTCGCTCGAAGCCGGTTTCCAGAAGCTTTCGCCGCATCTCGACATGGCGGCGCGCGCGCTCGGCCGCACCGGCGGCCAGACCCTGCGCACCGTCCTTCTGCCGATGATGCGCCCGGCGGTGCTGACCGCCGCGCTCCTCGTCTTCATCGAGACGATGAAGGAGCTTTCGGCGACGATCATGCTCAGGCCCTTCAACTTCAACACGCTGGCGACGCTCGTCTATGAGGACGCGTCCCGGGCCAAGGTCGAAGACGCTTCAGTCGCCGCGATGATCATCGTTGTCGCCGGCATGATCCCGGTCATCCTCGTGTCGCGGTCGCTTGAGCGCCGCTCCTGAGCCTCGTTCAGCAAGGCCCGGGCAGACGAGAAACGCATAAAAAAAAGGTGGCTGGGAGGCCACCTCGATAGTTGAATGCTAAACCAACAATCGCTCGAGAAGTAACGACGTCATGTCTGCGACGGCATCTCTGCCGAACGCCGATCCAACATCGATCGGCCTCAAGTTGGCATGACCATGCGCCCCCAATCCTTAACAAGACCTTACCCGCCGGATCCGCAATTTTAGGGATTTTTCAGCAAGTCTGAAGCCTTGGTTAATTCCAACGACGCGAATCCGTTAACGCGCCCTCAATTTTTAAGGGCATCCAGTCCAGCATAAAGATCGAGCGCTTCCGGGTTGGCGAGCGCCTCCTTGTTCTTCACCGGACGGCCATGCACGACATCGCGGACGGCAAGCTCGACGATCTTGCCGGACTTCGTGCGCGGGATATCGGCGACCGCGATCACCTTTGCCGGCACATGGCGCGGCGAGGCGCCGACGCGGATGCGGTTCTTGATCGCCTTGGTCAGGTCGTCGGTCAGGGTAACGCCGGCGGCAAGGCGAACGAAGAGAACGACGCGCACGTCGTCTTCCCAGTCCTGCCCGATGCAGAGCGCCTCTGCGACCTCCTCCATCTGCTCGACCTGATTATAGATCTCCGCCGTGCCGATGCGCACCCCGCCGGGGTTCAAGGTTGCGTCCGATCGCCCGTGGATGATGATGCCGCCATGTTCTGTCCATTCGGCGAAGTCGCCATGGCACCAGACATTGTCGAAACGCTCGAAATAGGCGGCGCGATACTTCGCGCCTTCAGGGTCGTTCCAGAACATCACCGGCATCGACGGGAAGGCCTTGGTGCAGACGAGTTCCCCCTTCTCACCGCGCACCGATTGCCCTTCGTCGTTCCAGACGTCGATCGCGAGACCAAGACCCGGCCCCTGGATCTCGCCGCGCCAGACCGGCTTCAGCGGGTTGCCGAGGACGAAGCAGGAAACGATGTCGGTACCGCCCGAGATCGAGGCAAGCTGGACGTCCGACTTGATGCCCTCGTAGACGAAGGAGAAGCCTTCCGGCGACAGCGGCGAACCGGTCGAGGTCAATAGCCGAAGGGTGGAGAGATCATGCGTGTTGGCCGGGACGAAGCCGCCCTTGCGCACGGCGTCGATGTATTTCGCCGAGGTGCCGAACACCGCGAACTTCTCGGCCGCGGCATAGTCGAAGAGCACGTTGCCGTCGGGATAGAAGGGCGAGCCGTCGAACAGGCAGAGGGTGGCGCCGACGGCCAGGCCCGACACCAGCCAGTTCCACATCATCCAGCCGCAGGTGGTGAAATAGAAGAGCTTTTCGCCGCGACGAAGGCCGCAGTGGAAACGATGCTCCTTCAGGTGCTGCAGAAGCGTGCCGCCGGCCGAATGCACGATGCATTTGGGAACGCCCGTCGTGCCCGAGGAAAACAGCACATAGAGCGGATGACCGAAAGGCAAGCGCTCGAAGGTCAGAGTTGCTGCCGCAAACGGTGCGATGAAATCGTCGAGCGTCGCGCCACCCTCGATCGAGGCCGCGAGTGCCGCGCTGTCGCCGGCATAGGGAACGATCAGCGCCGGCACGCCAAGCGCCTTGGAGACCGCGCGAACCTTGGCGTCGACGTCCTGGCGCTTGCCATTGTACCAATAGCCGTCGCAGCTGATGAACAGCTTCGGCGTGATCTGGCCGAAACGATCAAGAACGCCCTGCTCGCCGAAATCGGGAGAACAGGACGACCAGATCGCGCCGATCGAGGCGGTCGCCAACATCAAGGCGATGGTCTCGGGCATGTTCGGCATCATCGCTGCAACGCGGTCGCCAGGGCCGATACCTTCAGCCTTCAGCGCCTGCTGCAGGCGCGATACCAGCGCGCGAAGTTCGTCCCACGAGAGGCGATAGTCGACCTTGTCTTCACCGCGGAAGACGAGCGCGTCGCCGTCGCCGGTCTCGCGAAGAAGGTTCTCGGCAAAGTTCAGCTTCGCCTCCGGGAAGAAGCGGGCATCGAGCATGCGGTCGCCGTTGACGAGGGCTGTCGCGCCGCGTTCGCCGATGACGCCGCAGTGTTCCCAGACCGCGGTCCAGAAGTCGCCGCGCTCGGCCACCGACCAGGCGTGGAAAGCATCATAATCCGCAAAAGTCCTGCCGAAGCGTTTGCTGCTCCAGGCGATGAATTCGGCCATGGGGCTATGCGCAAGGATTTCCGGACCCGGAACCCACAACGGCTGCTCTGCGTGCATGCTTTCCTCCACTCCTGCTCCATGCCCTCTATACCATGCTGCATCGCAAAATAAACAGCACCGGCAAGCGCCTCGTCATCGCGTGGACGACATTTACCTGTCTGTTGCCTGTCCGTCGCATTTGATTTCTGAAGACCGAAGGCCTATCCAAGCTCACGTGACCCAAGCGACGGCGACCAGGCGGACATGAGACGTAAATTTCTGCATATGATGCGCGACATACGCCTGTTGTCGCGGCTGCGGCGCCGCCATTTCCTGTGGCCGGCCGCAATCGGCGTCGGGCTTGCAGCCGGCTACAACGCCGTCCTGCCTCTGCTGATTTCGACCACCAACGTGCGCCCGACCGTAGAACACATGCTGGATGCCTGGTCTGGCGGCAAAAGTCGGATCGCGGGGAATCCCGAGATCAGCTTCTGGCCGGAACCGACGCTGACGCTCCGCTCGGCGACGATCGAAACGACGGACGGATCGTCCCGCAAGCTCGCGCATATCGGCAGCATAACCGCGACGTTCAGCCTGTTCTCGGCGATCGACGGCACGCCGGCGCTGCATGATGTCCGGCTGGTTGAGCCGGTCGTCACGCTCGAGCGGCGCACGGACGGCACACTTAACTGGCGGCGGCCGCACTGGCTGAATACGCCGGACGTGCAGGCCGCCGACAAGGATACGCCGTTCGGCGACATCACAGTCGAAAACGGCCGCCTGCAGATCATCGACCTCGTCACCAACCAGACACGGGAATTTTCCGGCATATCCGGAACCGTCTCCTGGCCGTCGTTCACCAAGCAGCTCAGCGCCCGGCTTTCCGGCACCCTTGCCGGACAGGTGGTGGCCTGGACGCTCGAATGCAACGAACCGCTGATGCTGCTGACGGGCCGCAACGCGGCACTGAAGACGTCGCTATCCTCGGCGGCGGTCAATCTCTCGTTCGAAGGCAACGGCAATCTCTCCCAGACACCGGCCGCCGCGGGACGGCTGCAGGTTTCGACGGCCTCACTGCAGGCCCTTGCCGCCTGGTACAGGGGCAAGGCGGCAGGCACCCTGCCGGACAGCGGCTTCAGCCTGAGTGCCAACATCACCAGCGGCAAGGCCTCGCTGAAGCTCGACGAACTTCATCTGACGCTCGGCGGCGCCAACGCGACCGGCATCCTCGACATCTCCACGCCGATCGATGATACCCACCGCGTCGAAGGCACGCTCGCCTTCGACCGCATCGATCTCAACGGACTGCAGCCGTTCATCGACCCGCTGGAGCCGGACGAACTCAGGCAACAACTCGGCGATGCGTTCATGCGCAGCTGGCGTGCTGATGTGCGGCTGTCGGCGCAGGAGGCGCTGGTCGGCCCGCTGCGGCTCGAAGATCTCGCCGCCGGGGTCATCTTCGATCACGGGCACGCCTCCGTCAACGTCGCCGACAGCACCTATGCCAATGGCCGGCTCAGCGGCCGGCTCGCCGCTTCGGAAGAGGGTCTGGCCGGCGGCGGCAGGCTGGAACTGGTGCTGAAAAATGCCGACCTTGCTGCAGCCCTTGCAGACTTCGGCTTCACCGGCCCGATCCCAACCGGCCGGGGCAATGTCAATCTGGACCTTACGACGCAACACCCGTTCTGGCGCGCGCAGGTGGCCGAGGCTTCCGGCCGCATCAGACTTTCGCTTGCCAATGGCAACCTCACCGGCTTCGACGCTAATGCCTTTGCGAACCTTGTGCGGGCCGGCGAATTCTTTTCGCTGTCGCAGGCGAGCGACGGCAACTTCGCCTTCCAGACGGCGGACATCGAAGCCAGCTTCGAGGAAGGGTCGGCGCGGCTCAACCGGGCGCTCTTTGCCGGCCAGACCGGCAATCTCTCGGTCAACGGCGTCATTCCCTATCGCAGCGGCAGCCTGGCGCTTGCGGGCACCTACATCGACACGCTGAACGCCGGGCAAAGGCTGCGTTTCTTCGTCGGCGGTTCCTGGCCGAATGCGGTGATCTCGCCCCTGTCGGTTCTCGGCGAACCCAACTGAAAACGGCCGGTGTCAGGGACACCGGCCGCTGGTTTCATAAACGGGCCTTGGCGATGGCGCAGCGGATCAGGACTGGGCGAAGGCGGCCCGCTCGTCCCGTTCGCGTTGCGCTTCGCGCTGCTTGGTGACAACAGAGGCAACCACCACGCCGATCGCGACCACGCCGATGAGAATGGTGCAGATCGCGTTGATTTCCGGCGTCACGCCCAGCCGCACCTGGCTGTAGATCTTCATCGGCAGCGTCGTGGCGCCCGGTCCCGTGGTGAAGCTCGAGATCACCAGATCGTCCAGCGACAGCGTGAAGGCGAGAACCCAGCCGGAAAACACCGCGGGCGCAATGACCGGAAGGGTGATCGAGAAGAAGGTCGTCACCGGCGTGGCGCCGAGATCGAGAGCCGCCTCTTCGATCGACCGGTCGAAGCTGAGCAACCGCGACTGCACCACAACGGCAACGAAGCACATGGTGAAGGTGATGTGCGCCAGCGTGATCGTCCAGAAGCCGCGGTCGAGACCGATGGCAACGAATAGCAACAGCAACGACAGGCCGGTGATCACCTCGGGCATGACGAGCGGCGCATAGACCATGCCGGAAAACAGCATTCGGCCACGGAAGCGGGTGTAGCGGACGAGCGCCAAAGCCGCGAGCGTACCGAGCACGGTGGCGAAGGTCGCAGAGATCAGCGCTACGCGGATCGTCACCCAGGCGGCATCGAGCAGCGCCTGATTGTGCCAGAGCTGCGCGTACCACTTGGTCGAAAACCCGGCCCAGACGGTGACGAGTTTCGATTCGTTGAAGGAGAAGATCACCAGAAGCACGATCGGCAGGTAGAGGAAGCCAAAGCCGAGCACGATCGAGGCGATGTTGAAGCGTGACCAGTTGCCCATGTCCTACCTCCCCTCGCTGTCGGCTTTGGCCTGGGCGTTCTGGAAGTAGACGATCGGTAACACCAGGATCAGAAGCAGGATCGTCGCCACGGCCGAGGAAACCGGCCAGTCGCGGTTGGCATTGAACTCGTTCCAGAGCGTCTTGCCGATCATCAACGTCTCCGAACCGCCGAGCAGGTCGGGGATAACGAATTCGCCGACGGCAGGGATGAAGACCAGCAGGCAGCCGGCGACGACGCCCGCCAGCGACATCGGGAAGGTCACGCGCCAGAAGGCGGTAAACGGCGTGCAGCCGAGGTCGAGTGCCGCCTCTGTCAGGGTGTGATCCATCTTCTCGAGCGACGAATAGATCGGCAGCACCATGAACGGCAGGTAGGAATAGACGATGCCGATGTAGATCGCCCAATTGGTGTTGAGGATGATCAGCGGCTGGTCGATGACGTTGATGCTCAGCAGGAACTGGTTGAGCAACCCTTCGGGTTTCAGGATCGCGATCCAGGCGTAGACGCGGATCAGGAAGCTCGTCCAGAACGGCAGGATCACGAGCATCAGCAACGTCGGGCGAATGGTCTTCGGCGCCTTCGCCATGCCGTAGGCAACCGGATAGGCGATCAGCAGCGTCAGCACGGTCGAAACCGCCGCGATGATGACGCTCGAGACATAGGCGTTGAAGTAGAGGACATCCTCCGTCAGCCAGACGTAGTTGTCGAACGAGAACTCTTTCGCCTTTTCAAGGATGCCGGACAAGCCACCGAAGAGATCGAAGACCGGCGTGTAGGGCGGCATCGCCACCGCCGTCTGCGACAGCGAGATGCGGAAGACGATGAAGAACGGGATCAGAAAGAAAAACAGCAGCCAAGCATAGGGGATGATGATGACGAGGCGGCTGAAAAGAGCGGATGCGACACGGGTCATGGCCTCAATCCTTCAGAACGACACCGGCGTCTTCGCCGAAGGAAACCCAGACCTCCTGGTCGTAGCCGAGCGGATCCTCGACCGCGCGCACCGCATTCAGCGACGACGCCTTGATCACGCGTCCATCCTTCAGGCGTACGTGGAAGACGGTCATGTCGCCGAGATAGCCGATATCCCAGATCTCGCCCTGAACGGCGTTGACGGGCGCATGGGCCGGCGCCTGACGGCTGACGCGGATCTTTTCCGGGCGGACGGCGACGGCCGACTTGCCGCCGGCAGCCGGCGTCTCGGGCGATGCCATGCGGATGGGGAAGCCGTTCGTGCCTTCAAGGCGCACATAACCGCCCTCGGCCCCGGAGACCGCGCCCTCGAAAATGTTGACGTCGCCGATGAAGTCCGCGACGAAGCGCGAGTTCGGCGCCTCGTAGATTTCGGCAGGGGTCGCCACCTGGATGACCTTGCCGTGGCTCATCACCGCGATGCGGTCGGCCATGGTCATCGCCTCTTCCTGGTCGTGGGTGACGACGACGAAGGTGAGGCCGAGTTCCTGCTGCAGATCCATCAGTTCGAACTGGGTTTCCTCGCGCAGCTTCTTGTCGAGCGCGCCGAGCGGTTCGTCGAGGAGCAGCACCTTCGGCCGCTTGGCGAGCGAGCGGGCAAGCGCGACGCGCTGGCGCTGACCGCCTGAAAGTTGGTGCGGCTTGCGCTGGGAGAACTTCTCGAGCTTCACCAGCTTCAGCATCTGGGCGACGCGCTCGGCAATATCCGCCTTCGGCATGCCATCCTGCTTCAGGCCGAAGGCGATGTTCTTCTCCACGTTCATATGCGGGAAGAGCGCGTAGGACTGGAACATCATGTTGACCGGACGCTTGTAGGGCGGAATTCCGGCCAGGCTCTGCCCGTCGAGGATGATCTCGCCCGACGTCGGCTGTTCGAAGCCGGCGAGCATGCGCAGAAGCGTCGACTTTCCGCAGCCGGACGCACCCAGCAGCGCAAAGAACTCGCGCGTGTAGATATCCAGCGAAAGGTCGTCGACGGCGGTGAAATCGCCGAACCGCTTGGTCACGTTCTTGAAGGAAATGAATGGCTTGGAAGCGGGATCCGCCCAAGGGGCAAAGGACCGCCGGATACTGCCGAGAGACTTCATCATCTATCCCCGAATGATACAGCCGATGGGCACTCTCGTTTTCCCCGGTGCCCCCTTAAGAAAATTGCCCGGATTTTGAGGTCCGGGCAATTCGTTTTCCGCTCTTACTGGCCGGTTACGACCTTTGTCCAGAGTCGGGTCAACACCCTCTGTTCTTTCGCCTCGAAGGGCGTCACCGTGAACAGTTTCTGCATCACCTCGTCCGACGGATAGATGGCGCTGTCTTCCAAAACAGCCTTGTCAAGAAACTGCTGCGAGGCCTTATTGCCGTTGGCGTAGAAGACGTAGTTCGATGCCTTGGCCACGACTTCGGGCTTCATCATGTAGTTGAGGAAGGCGTGCGCCTCCTCGACGTGCGGTGCATCAGCCGGGATCGCAAGCATGTCGAACCACATCTGCGCGCCCTGGGACGGGATCGCGTAGTCGACGGTCACACCGGCCTTGGCTTCGGCCGCACGGTCGCGGGCCTGGAAGACGTCGCCGGAAAAGCCGATTGCAAGGCAGATGTCGCCGTTGGCAAGCGCATTGATGTATTCCGACGAATGGAACTTGCGCACGTTGGGACGGATGCTCGCCAGCAGCTCAGCGGCCTTTTCCAGATCGGCCGCCTCGTGGCTATCCGGATTGAGGCCGAGATAGGCAAGCGCCGAAGGCATGACGTCGGTCGGGGAATCGAGGATGTGGATGCCGCAATCCTTGAACTTCGCCGCCAGTTCCGGCTTGAAGATGACGTCCCAGTTAGGCTTCTCGTCGGTACCGAGGATCGCCTTCATCTTGTCGACGTTGTAGCCGATGCCGGTCGTGCCCCACATGTAGTCGATGGCATAGTCGTTGCCCGGATCGTACTTGGCCGTACGCTCCATGATCACATCCCACATGTTGGAAAGGTTCGGCAGCTTCGACTTGTCGAGCTTCTGGAACACGCCCGCGGCGATCTGCCGCTGCAGGAAGGTTGCCGTCGGCACCACCACGTCGTAGCCGGAGCCCCCGGCAAGCAGCTTCGTCTCCAGGATCTCGTTGCTGTCGAAGACGTCGTAGACGACCTTGATGCCGGTCTCCTTGGTGAAATCTTCCAGAATGCTGCTGTCGATATAGTCCGACCAGTTGTAGACGTTGACCACGCGCTCCTGCGCGGAGGCCAGCATGGTCGAGCCGGCCAGAACGGCTGCCGCCAGGGTTGTGACGATGAGCTTGGACATACAACTCCCCTCTTGGTTTTTTCGTATCGGGCCCGGCACACCGGGACACCCTCCAATCCGCTTCGTTCAGGCCGGAGGTTAGGCATCTTTCTCGATAACCTCAAGCGCTTTCGTGCCGATAAGAAGCGCCGCCCTGTGAGCCCGTCAGTTTCACAAGTCGAAGAAAAACGGGCACTTATGGCGGCTGGCTTCCAGCCTGTCGTCCTCGACCCGGCCGCGGCGGCACCGTTAACCATAGCTTTGCCGCCTCTGTACGGACCGCCATTTACGATTGATTAACCATGATCGCCATGCGATTTTCCCGACAGTAGCGGTGAAGGATCTCAGGTGTCGTCATGGGTGAGCAGGTCGTCGGCGGGAAGAGCCGCAGGGTCGATCCGAAGCAGTTGAAGCGCCTGTCGGTGCTCGAGCCGCGAAAGGCCCTTGCGGCAATCGCATTCGACTGGGCGTTGATCGCATCAGCCATCGCCGTCAGCGAGTATTTCGGCAACCTCCTCGTCTACCTCGTTGCCGTGGTGCTGATTGCCGGACGCATGCATGCGCTCGGCTGCATGATCCACGAGGCTGCGCACTACCGCATCATCCGCAACCGGAAACTCAGCGACTGGATGAGCGACCTGTTGCTCGCCTGGCCGGTGCTGGCCACCGTCGACGGCTATCGCCAGAACCATCTCGCCCACCATCAGCATGCCAATACCGACGAGGATCCGGACTGGACGGCGAAGCTCGGCATGCCGCAATTCACCTTTCCGCAAAAGGTCGCGCGCGGCATCACGCAACTGCTCGGCTATCTCGTCGCGATCAATTCGCTGCGCGACATGCTGCACATGGCCAAGCGCATGGGGAAGAACGATCGCTCGACGCTTCAGTACAAGCTGCTGCGCATCGGCTTCTACGTCGCCGCCGCCGCGATCTTCACGTTCTTCGGCATCTGGCGGGAAGTGGCGCTCTACTGGGTGGTGCCGTTCCTCACCTTCTTCTGCCTGTTCCTTTATATACGCAGCGTCGCCGAGCATTTCGGCAGTATGGACTACAGCGATGAACTGACGAGTTCACGCACCGTCTATCCGCATGCCTGGGAGAAGCTGTTCTTCGCACCCCACAACATCAACTACCACCTGGAGCACCATCTCTATCCGGGCGTACCGTTCTACAATTTGCCGGAACTGCACGCGCTCCTGATGCGCAACACGGCCTATGCCGACAAGGCGCACATCACCCGCGGCTACACGACGGGACTGCCGGCAGAATGCTTCGCGGTGAATGCGCCGCTTCTGCCCAACCAGCACCCCGTCAGCTACTGAAAATCGAAGACGCTGAGCCCCGTCGCCATTTCGTCGAGGCCGAGCGGCCGGGTGACCGGCGGCTCGGCGCGTGCCAGACAGCCCTGACGCTCGCAGAGCCGGCAGGCGGCACCGATCGCGATTGCCGGCGGCAGCGCGGCTCCATAGACGGTCTCGTCGGCAACCGACGCCTCGCAGCCAAGAAGAAGCGCCGTGCGCCGGACGCGCTCATGGAACGCCGCCTGCGGCCCCTCCAGCGTGCGCGCCACCGTCAGGAACGCGGCACCGTCGGGCATTTCGACACGATCGACCAGGACCTGCCCCGGCACCGAGAAGGCGGCGTGGATATTGAGCTTCGGACAGCCACCACCGAATTTCGCCTGCGGAAAGCCCGATGCGCCGGCCCGCCGCAACCGGTGGCCGGCATTGTCGATTTCCATCAGGAAGAACGGCAACCCCTGGGCACCCGGGCGCTGCAGCATGGTCAGCCGGTTGGCGGCCTGCTCGAACGAGACCTGGAAGCGAGCGCGCAGGACATCGATGTCGTACTTCGCCCGCTGCGCGGCGGCAAGGAAAGCGGCATAGGGCATCATCAGCGCGTGCGCGCCATAGCGCGCCAGCTCGAAGCGAGCGATTCGGCGCGCTTCGGCCGTCGAGAGCCTTAACATCCCAAGCTCCGCCGTGATCGCCTCATGACAGGCAATCGACACGGCCTCCATGGCGATCTCGCGCAACTGGTCGTAGGGCGACAGCCGCTCGGAGACGAAGAGGCGCATGGAGTGCCTGTCGAAGCGACGGCGCAGGTTCGGCATGGCGTGCACCGGCAGGCTGCGCACGACGAGGCCGTGCTCCTTCTTCAGCCAGGCCTTGAGCGCGCCGATCAGATCGTCACCCGGCGACAGCGCCTCGTGGAAGGCTTCCGCCGCCGCCTCGATGCCGGCGAAATAATTCGGCCGCCCCTCGAAGGTTTCGCGCACCTCGTCCATCGGCAGCCGCGTACCCGAAAGCGCCTCCATGTGCCCCTGCCCCGCCAGAAGGTCCGCCAGATCCTTGAGGCGTGAGGCCTGTTCGCGATAGGCGCGATAGAGCTTGACGACGCCGCCGGCGGCATTGGGGGCAGCTTCCGCCACCTCGATCAGCTCCTGCTCTCCCGGCAACTCGGCCGACAGCAGCGGATCGGCGAAAACCTCGCGCAATTGCGTGAGGCTGCCGCCGGTTTCGCCCTGCAATTCGTCGAGATCGACCTTGTAGACCGAGGCAAGCTTCAAAAGCAGTTGCACCGTCAGCGGCCGCTGGTTTCGCTCGATCAGATTGAGGTAGGACGGCGAGATGCCCAGCGCCTCGGCCATGGCCGTCTGGGTCAGCGACAGGCCATTGCGAATGCGCCTGACCCGCGGACCGGCAAAGATCTTGTTCTCGGCCATTTGTAACTACCTTTACAATCCGCGCGACCCAGAGCGCTTTACATTTTTTACAAATTTACTTCGTCACCTTGTCAAAGGCAAGACAAGATAACCCTTTTGATCTCAACAGTTCATTGTTTCCAATAGCCGAATACTGCAGCGCAATGTAAAAACTGTCACATGAACTCTAAACACAAGGCGCCATACGACAAAAGTCGAATGGGTGTTTGATTTTGACAGGAGGAAGTAATGACTGATTTTTACAAGCTCGTCCCCAGCGCACCGCAAGGCCGCTTCGATGGCGTCGATCGCCCCTACACCGCAGAGACCGTGAAGCGGCTGCGCGGGTCGGTCGAAATCCGCTATTCGCTGGCCGAAATGGGCGCGAACCGCTTGTGGAAACTCATTCACGAGGACGACTTCGTCAACGCGCTCGGCGCGCTCTCCGGCAACCAGGCCATGCAGATGGTCCGCGCCGGCCTGAAGGCCATCTATCTCTCCGGCTGGCAGGTTGCGGCCGATGCCAACACCGCTTCGGCCATGTATCCGGACCAGTCGCTCTATCCGGCCAATGCCGCGCCTGAGCTTGCCAAGCGCATCATGCGCACGCTGCAGCGCGCCGACCAGATCGAGACCTCCGAAGGCAAAGGCCTTTCGGTCGACACCTGGTTCGCACCGATCGTCGCGGACGCCGAAGCCGGCTTCGGCGGCCCTCTCAACGCCTTCGAGATCATGAAGGCCTTCATCGAGGCAGGGGCTGCCGGCGTCCACTACGAGGACCAGCTTGCGTCTGAAAAGAAGTGCGGCCATCTCGGTGGCAAGGTGCTGATCCCGACGGCGGCCCATATCCGCAATCTGAACGCGGCCCGGCTTGCCGCCGACGTCATGGGAACGCCGACGCTGGTCATCGCCCGCACCGATGCGGAAGCGGCCAAGCTCTTGACCTCCGATATCGACGAGCGCGATCGCCCCTTCGTCGATTACGACGCCGGGCGCACGGTCGAAGGCTTCTACCAGGTGAAGAACGGGCTTGAGCCCTGCATCGCCCGCGCGGTCGCCTATGCGCCGCATTGCGACCTCATCTGGTGCGAAACCTCGAAGCCGGACCTCGAGCAGGCCCGCAAGTTCGCCGAGGGCGTGCACAAGGTGCATCCGGGCAAGCTGCTCGCCTACAATTGCTCGCCGTCGTTCAACTGGAAAAAGAACCTCGACGACGCGACGATCGCCAAGTTCCAGCGGGAGCTCGGCGCGATGGGCTACAAGTTCCAGTTCATCACGCTGGCCGGCTTCCACCAGCTGAACTTCGGCATGTTCGAACTGGCGCGCGGCTACAAGGCACGGCAGATGGCCGCCTATTCGGAGCTGCAGGAGGCGGAATTCGCCGCCGAGGTCAACGGCTACACCGCCACCAAGCACCAGCGCGAAGTCGGCACCGGCTATTTCGACGCCGTCTCGATGGCGATCACCGGCGGCCAGTCCTCGACAACAGCGATGAAGGAATCGACCGAGCACGATCAGTTCCGCCCGGCCGCAGAGTGAAAGCCCGGCGGGAGCGTGGCAATCCCTGCCCGCTGCGCTCCTGCCGACCCCTCGTAAATGAAATGGATGCGGGCGGAAAACCGCAAGCACGCTCCAGCCTCGAACCTCAAGGAGAAGTCCAATGACAGTCCAGACACGCGTCAAGGAACGGGCCGAGGAACAGTCTTCGGCGATGACCCCGGACCAGCAGGCGGCAATCCGCATGGTCGCCAACGACCTGCATCGCCTCAACCAGTCCGTGATGAAGGCCGTCGATGCCGGCGTTTCCGTCGAGCTCGTGCGCTCGGCCCGCCACCACGGCGGCGAAGGCAACTGGGGCGACCTGCTGATCCCGGTTATCGTCACCCAGGGCCGGCCATGACGCTCGCCACAACGCTGTTTGCGGCGATCCTGCTGTCGCCGCTACCGCTCTGCCACACAGCTGTGGCAACCAAGGGTTGATTATATCGAAAGCGATTGAATGTGGGAGAAATTGGAATGGCCGGCGCTTTGCCGGCTATTCTGCGTTGTCAGGATGGTATCGCACGCAACGAATGCTTGTCTCCGCTATTTCAGGTTGATCGAATCTGCGATGCCTGGCTATATTAGGCATACCTGTCTTAGGCAAAGGCACGCATGTATCGTTCGACGAAACCTGCAGATACCGCCGAACTGACGGAGCTGATCTACGGCGCCGCCTTTGGCGATTGCGGCTGGCAGGATTTTCTCGACCGGCTGACGACGACCATGCCCAACGGGCGTTCCGCGCTCCATTACCATGACCTCGCGTCGCCATCGGCCTGCGTGCCCTATGTCTCCGGCTTTACCCCCGATGCCATCGACCAGTTCAACGATCACTTTGCGGCGATCAACCCCTGGATACCGAAATCGGTTCTCGTGCCGGTGGGGCGCGGCCTCTCGGGAGAGCATATCGTCTCGCGCGCGGAGCTGACGAAATCGGAATTCTACAATGACTGGCTGAAGCGCCAGACCGGCAGCGAGACCACGGTCGGCGTGACCATCGTGCGCAGCCCGACGCGGACCTTGCTCCTGTCGACCTGCACCTCTTCGACGGACGAGGACCTCAACCAGCAGGCGGCCGACCAGTATACGCACCTTGCACCCCACCTGAAGCGCGCCTTCGACTTCCTGCGGCGGCGCGATCTGATGATGGCAGAGCAGCACGAAGGCCGCACGCTGCTCGATACGATCGGCGTCGGCGTGATCTATGTGGGCGAAAATCTGCGCATCCGCTCGATGAACCACAACGCCGAACGGATGGCGGCGAACGGCTCGCCGTTCCGGATCGCGGTCAACGGCCGTCTGTTCATGGACGAACCGGAAAGCAATGCGGCACTCGAGCTTCTGGCCTCGCCGGTCGGCGCCCCGGCGCAGCCGCAGTTGCGCGTCGTCAGGACCGCCGAACACGGCGCCTTCCGCGTTACCCTGGTCCGGCGAAACGCCACCATCTTTACCGAGCTTCTCGACGGGCCGACGGTTGCGGTTCTGATCGAGCCTGCAACGTCGCTCATCGGCGATCTCAGGCACGACCATCTGAAGGACAATTACGGCCTGACCCCGGCTGAAATCCGCATTGCCTGCGGCATCGCCGCCGGCCTGACGCTGAAGGAAATGTCGCAGGCCAACGGCGTCAGCTACGAGACGACCCGGACACAGCTCAAAAGCATCTATGCCAAGACCCGGGTCAATTCGCAGGCCGCACTCGTCAAGCTGCTGATGCGCTGATCCGTACCCACGAAGCACCCAGGCGGCGGCGTTCCCTGCAACCGGAGCCAACAGTGGCTTGCCTGTCTCAGCTGCGGCGCGGTCGCTTTCCGGCAAAGATATCCACGTGACTGCGCAAAAGCTTCGTCATGCGATCGACCACCGTTCGTATCTCCTTGCGATGCCTGTCCTCATTGTTCATGACGATCCATTGCCGGTGCCGGAGCGCCGGGATCTCCTCGCCGGCGCGCTCCAGCATCGGATCGAGATCGCCGACGAAGCAGGGAAGCACCGCACAGCCGGCGCCGGCGCGTGCGAGATCGAGCAGCGAGCGCGGCCGCGTGACCGTGGCGACGATCCGTCCCTCCCAGCCCCCCTTCATCTGCTCGTGCGGCCAGCGCAGATAGGCAGAAATCGCCTCCTCCTCGCCGACGGCCACCCATCGCGCACTCGCGCCCGGCGGCGCGTTCTTCTGGCGATAGGCGGCATAGGCGACGTCGCCGACCGGACTTGCCGCCAGATAGGCCTCCTCCGGCTCGAAGGCGCGGATGCCGATGTCGGTCTCGCGGTAGGCGAGGCTGGCGCGTGTCTCGCCGACCGTGATCGCCAGGCTGAAGCCGTCCCTTTCGGTGCAGAGCGCCGGAAAATTCTCCGCCAGCAGCCAGGCGATCCAGGTGCCGACGGTGATGCGGACTGTCGCGCCCTCGCCTTCCTGGCGCCAGCTCTCGACCCGGCGCGCCGCCGATTCCATTTCCTGAAGCTGCTCGAACAGAAGTTCGCCATCGCCGGTGAGCTGGTAGCCGGTCTGGCTGCGCAGAAACAGCGTGCGGCCGGTGCGTTCCTCAAGCTCCAGCATCCGCCGGCCGACCGTCGCCGGGCTGGACCCGAGCGCCTGCGCTGCTCCGGTGAGCCCGCCGGCGCGTGCCACGCTCATGAAACAGCGATAGATATCCCAATCCATGTCTTTCATCGGTGAAAAACATAGAGCGATATCCAATGTATGTAAAACTGGTTTTGCTGCATAAAAGAAGTGATGCCCATCAACCAAGGAGCATCACGATGGAATCGATGGCAATGGTCTTCATAGTGGATCTGGCGCTCAAGAACCGCCGCTGGGACGCGGATTTCGACCCGAAGCCGCCGGGCTTTCTCAAGCGCAGCATCGCAGCGCTTGCCGCCAGACTTGCCGGGCACGGGATGAGAAATTCCGGCGCCGATAAAAAAAGCACCGCGAAGCCCTGCGGCCACGCGGTGCAATGTTAGCCCCTGCCCTTGTTATATCGCACGGCATCGGGTGCCGTGCTTTCGGCTAGCGACGTTGCCTGCCGCCAGCGAAACCCTTTGCCGGACGCCTCAGGCTGCCCGGTAGGTGTCGTAGTCTTCCGCCGCCGGCTCCAGCCGGAACTGCTCGACCAGCATCATCAGCGTGTCGGCCTGGTTTGAGAGCGCGCGGCTCGTCGCCGTCGCCTCTTCCACCATCGAGGCGTTCTGCTGCGTCATCTGGTCCATCTGGTTGACCGAGCCATTGACCTCGTTGAGCGCTACGGCCTGATCCCGGCTTGCGGTCGCAATCATCTCGACATGCTGGCTGACGGTGACGATCTGGGCGCTGATCGAGGCGAGCACTTCGCCGGTTTCCTTGACCAGGTGCGAACCGGCATTGACCTCGTTCGTCGACTTGTTGATGAGCCCCTTGATCTCACGCGCGGCCTCCGCCGAGCGCTGCGCCAGTTCACGCACTTCCTGGGCGACGACGGCAAAGCCCTTGCCGGCTT